>NZ_JASOOK010000010.1:0-57271 GCF_030217725.1 Streptococcus sp. UMB1203
ATGGGACTTTTTTTCTACACAAAAATAGGCTCCATAATATCTATAGGGGATTTACCCACTACAAATATTATAGAGCCTCTTTTTTGATATTCAGATCGATAATAATCCGTTTTTTGAATTTGTAAAAGTTCCGAAAACCAAAAGCATTTCGTTTGATAAGTTTGATGAGATTATTGGTCGCTTCTAATTTAGCGTTGGAATAAGGTAATTGGAGTGCGTTGACAATCTTCTCTTTGTCCTTGAGAAAGGTTTTAAAGACAGTCTGAAAAAGAGTATGAACCTGTTTTAGCTTGTCCTCAATAAGTCCAAAAAATTCCTTATTCTGAAAGTGAAAAAGTAAGAGCTGATAGACATTGTAGTGGTGTTTCAAGTCTTCTGAATAGCTCAACAGCTTTTCCCAAATGAAAAAATTGTACTTGATTGCTTTCACATTGTACAACATCTCAGACGTGCTATGAGTCGTGTCCGTGTTCAAATCATGAACCAATTCGATAGAAAATCCCATGAATACAAGGCTGTCAAGCACTACTGGAAGCTCATCCAGCAGGATAGTCGTAAGCTGAGTGATAAACGATTTTATCGCCCTACTTTTCGCTCACACTGGACTAATAATGAGATTCTCGAAAAGCTCCCTGCATACTCTCAAGAACATAGAGAGAGGTATGAACTCTATCAACTATTACTATTTCATTCCCAAGAGAAATAAACAAACCATTTTTTGAATTGATTGAAGAAACGATTTCTTGTGTAAATCCTATTTTTCAAACTGTTTTTAAAACCTTTTTGAAAGATAAGGACAAAATCATGAACGCACTGGAGCTGCACTACTCAAACGCGAAACTAGAGGCTACTAATAACATCATTAAGGTCATCAAGTGCAATACTTTTGGCTTCCGGAACTTTAAAAACTTCAATTAAAACTAGAATCCTCATCGCTTTGAACATCAAAAAAGAGAGAACCAAGTTGGTCCTCTCCAGATTATAACTTTTCATCAACCCACTACAGTTGACAAAGAGCCAAAAGAAGTCGCTTTTATTGAAAATTTACTAATAACAATAATGATTAGTTGGTTGTTTTTTTAATCTTACTTAGTATAAGATTTAGGGCATAGTGGAGTGTTTTATCTTTTGTGATAAAGAGTGTTAAGAGGTAGTAAATAGTACAACCTACAATGGTAGAGAGAACCATGAAAATCATGTTCAAAGTTACTGTATAAGACGTTATTTGAAAGAGCGTTTTAAAAGTTAGGTAAATGGGAATAAATCCTAGTGAGACAATGCTATAGCGCATAAGAAATGTGAAAATTTCTTTCAATTTAAGTAACTGATATTTTTTGATAAAGTGAATTTCAAGTAGAACGACTATGATTTCTGCACTTATAGTAGTGACGAGATAGTATACTGGTGAAAATATATTATTGAAATACAAGAAGCAGTTGAGTAGGAAATTTAATCCACCACCAATAAAGTAAAAGGCAGTTAGACGATTTTCGTGATTATTAATAAATATAATTTGTCTACCCAGAATCAACTCAATGGCCCAGATAACACTTCGAAAAGCAAAAATGCTAGTAATGATTCCCGCCTCAAGATATTTTTCAGAAGAATAAATAACGGTTGCATAACTTCCTAAAATCATAATTCCAATACTTGTTGGAATTATGAGGAAATAGAAAAATGATGCTGTTTGATTCACAAGAGTTCTATAGGAATTGTAATCTTTTTTTCCAAGATAGTAGCTGAGACGTGGAACACTTACGTTTATAGCTCCACCTAGGACACCAGCAATTAACATAACGATGTTGGAAGCGATCGCATAATAAGAAATGTAGTTTTCATCAGGTCCATTGGTTATGAATATTCTATCGAGCAGGCCATAGAGCATACTGGAATTTGCTAATAGCAGCATAGTAAAGAGAGACTTAGATTCTTTGGTTAATTCCACAAAACTAATATTAACGAATGAAACTTTTCTCTTGATCCAAAGAAAACTAAGTAGATAATTTAGAATAGTGGTGGCACTCATGACAATGGCATAAGGAACAATATCATCTGCTGTTTTTACAAAGGTGAAGATTCCAACTAACATAGAAATCCGGATAATTAAGGTCTTATATAGGATGAAGGCATAGTTTTCATAAGCTTCGTTCATCCATTCGATATTGAGGAATTGGAAGAGTGCCTGTGCACCTAAGATATAGTAGAGAACTTTAAGATTTTCAATGCTGGTGTCAAAAAAGATAATAAGGAAGTAGATACCAGTTGTCAGGATAGAAGTGAAAACAGAAATATAAAACAACTTAGAAAAGACATAGTTGATTTTATTTTTATCATCCTTGACCTTACTGATAGCTCGAATTCCGTAGTTATAGATTCCAAATGCGGCTAAAGGAATGACAAAGCTAGCCCAGGTATTTGCGGTATTGAAATAACCGTAATTGGATTTGCTGAGAATCCGAGTCAGATAAGGATTGGTTATCAGCGGAAAAACGATATTGAGAACATTGACTAGTAAGCTAGCCAGTGCATTAACTTTTATATTTTTCATTGTACTTTCTTTCTTGTATTGTAAAATGGTCTCTAGTATTATATCACATTCTCGCTCCATTCTTTTGATAAAATCGTAAAAATCTAGTATAATAGATAGAACTGAAAGTATGAGGTTACTAGCAATGAAAATGAAACAAATTAGTGATACAACTTTGAAAATCACGATGTCTTTAGAGGATTTGATGGATCGTGGCATGGAGATTGCTGACTTTCTCGTTCCTCAAGAAAAAACAGAAGAGTTCTTTTATGCTATCTTGGATGAGTTAGAGATGCCTGAGAGCTTTTTGGATACAGGTATGTTGAGCTTCCGTGTGACTCCAAAACCGGATAAGGTCGATGTCTTTGTAACTAAATCAAAGATTGACCAAAATCTAGATTTTGAAGATTTATCGGATTTACCAGATATGGAAGAATTGGCTCAAATGTCGCCAGATGAATTTATTAAAACCTTGGAAAAAAGCATCGCAGATAAAACCAAGGATGATATCGAAGCGATTCAATCTCTAGAGCAAGTTGAAGCCAAGGAAGAAGAGCAGGAGCAGGCTGAACAAGAAGTTGAATGCAAGAAAGAGCCTTACATCTATTACATCCTTTCTTTCGCAAAACTAGCTGATTTGATTGCTTTTGCCAAGACAGTGACTTTTGAGATGGAAACTTCTGAACTCTACAAGATGAATGAGCGCTATTATTTGACCATTTTAGTGGATATTGAAAATCATCCAAGTCCATATCCAGCTTGGCTCTTGGCCCGTATGCGCGAGTTTGCAGATGATAGTGACATCAGTCGCTCAGTCTTGCAAGAGTATGGTCAAGTCTTGATGAATCACGATGCAGTGCTCAATCTGCAAAAGATTGGATAATCCTTTCTGGAAAGCTATTTCCAGATTTTAAGAAGAGCGAATCATCTGATTCGTTTTTTCTTTTTTAGATTGAAATAGTGATTTACTATAATAGGAATTTTCACAAAATTCTGTTATAATGGCTATATTAGAAAATTTCGAGGAGACAAACATGACAGTTAAAATTGCTTTACTAGGATTTGGTACCGTTGCAAGTGGTGTGCCTTTCCTCCTAAAGGAAAATGGAGAAAAAATCAATCAATCAGCACATTCAGAGATTGAAGTTGCTAAGGTATTGGTCAAGGATGAAGATGAAAAGAACCGCTTGCTTGCAGCAGGGAATGACTTTAACTTTGTAACCAATGTGGATGATATTTTGTCAGATCAAGACATTACGATCGTAGTGGAATTGATGGGTCGTATCGAACCTGCTAAGACCTTTATCACTCGTGCCTTGGAGGCTGGCAAACACGTTGTTACTGCTAACAAGGACCTTTTGGCTGTCCATGGTGCAGAACTGTTAGAAATCGCTAAAGCTAACAAGGTAGCACTTTACTATGAAGCAGCAGTAGCTGGTGGGATTCCAATTCTTCGTACTTTGGCAAATTCCTTGGCTTCTGACAAAATTACGCGCGTGCTTGGAGTAGTCAACGGAACGTCCAACTTCATGATGACCAAGATGGTCGAAGAAGGCTGGTCTTATGATGATGCTCTTGCGGAAGCGCAACGTCTAGGATTTGCAGAAAGTGACCCTACAAATGACGTAGATGGGATTGATGCAGCCTACAAGATGGTGATTTTGAGCCAATTTGCCTTTGGCATGAAGGTTGCCTTCGATGACGTAGCCCACAAGGGAATTCGTAACATCACACCAGAAGATGTAGCTGTAGCTCAAGAGCTTGGTTATGTAGTGAAATTGGTTGGTTCTATCGAGGAAACTCCTTCAGGGATTGCTGCAGAAGTAACTCCAACCTTCCTACCTAAATCACACCCACTTGCTAGTGTGAATGGCGTAATGAACGCTGTCTTTGTAGAATCTATTGGTATCGGTGAGTCTATGTACTATGGACCAGGTGCTGGTCAAAAACCAACTGCAACAAGTGTTGTGGCGGATATTGTCCGTATCGTTCGTCGCTTGAATGATGGAACAATTGGAAAAGACTTCAACGAATACAGCCGTGACTTGGTCTTGGCAAATCCTGAGGATGTTAAAGCAAACTACTATTTCTCAATCTTGGCTCCAGACTCAAAAGGTCAGGTCTTGAAATTGGCTGAGATTTTCAACGCTCAAGATATTTCCTTCAAGCAAATTCTCCAAGATGGCAAAGAAGGTGATAAGGCGCGTGTCGTTATCATCACACATAAGATTAATAAAGCCCAGCTTGAAAATGTTTCAGCTGAATTGAAGAAGGTTTCAGAATTCGACCTCTTGAATACATTCAAGGTGCTAGGAGAATAAGATGAAGATTATCGTACCTGCAACCAGTGCCAATATCGGGCCAGGTTTTGACTCGGTCGGTGTAGCTGTAACCAAGTATCTTCAAATTGAGGTCTGCGAAGAACGAGATGAGTGGTTGATTGAACACCAGATTGGCAAATGGATTCCACATGACGAGCGTAATCTCTTGCTCAAAATTGCTTTGCAAATTGTACCGGACTTGCAACCAAGACGCTTGAAAATGACCAGTGATGTTCCCTTGGCGCGTGGTTTGGGTTCTTCTAGCTCGGTTATCGTTGCTGGGATTGAGCTAGCCAACCAACTGGGTCAGCTCAACTTGTCAGACCATGAAAAATTGCAGTTGGCGACTAAGATTGAAGGACATCCTGACAATGTGGCTCCAGCAATCTATGGTAATCTCGTTATTGCAAGCTCTGTTGATGGACAAGTTTCTGCTATTGTAGCAGACTTTCCAGAGTGTGATTTCCTAGCCTACATTCCAAACTATGAATTGCGTACTCGAGACAGCCGTGGTGTATTGCCTAAGAAATTGTCTTACAAAGAAGCTGTTGCTGCCAGTTCTATCGCCAATGTGGTGGTTGCAGCCTTGTTGGCAGGAGACATGGTGACCGCTGGGCAAGCAATCGAGGGAGACCTCTTCCATGAGCGCTATCGTCAGGACTTGGTAAGAGAATTTGCGACGATTAAGCAAGTGGCTAAAGAAAATGGTGCCTATGCAACCTATCTCTCTGGTGCTGGACCGACAGTTATGGTCTTGGCTTCTCATGACAAGATGCCGAAGATTAAAGCTGAATTGGAAAAGCAACCCTTCAAAGGAAAACTGCATGGCTTGAAAGTTGATACCCAAGGTGTCCGTGTCGAAGCAAAATAAAGAATAGAAGACAGGATGGGGAAACCACTTGACCAGAGGGCTTCCTATCCTTTTTTTGAAAAGAAGTTTATACTCAATGAAAATCAAAGAGCAAACTAGGAAGCTAGCCGCAGGTTGCTCAAAACAGCGTTTTGAGGTTGTGGATAGAACTGACGAAGTTAGCTCAAAATACTATTTTGAGGTTGCAGATGTAAGCTGACGTGGTTTGAAGAGATTTTCGAGGAGTATTAGTTAAAAACTTGATAAAGGAGAAATAAAGATGGCAGAAATTTATCTAGCAGGCGGTTGTTTTTGGGGCCTAGAGGAGTATTTTTCCCGCATTTCTGGAGTGCTAGCAACCAGTGTTGGCTACGCTAATGGACAAGTCGAAACGACCAATTACCAGCTGCTCAAGGAAACAGACCATGCAGAAACGGTTCAAGTAATTTACGATGAGAAGGCAGTGTCACTCAGAGAGATTTTGCTTTATTATTTCCGTGTCATCGACCCTTTATCTATCAATCAACAAGGGAATGACCGTGGTCGCCAATATCGAACTGGGATTTATTACCAAGATGAAGCAGATTTGCCAGCTATCTACACTGTGGTGCAGGAGCAGGAACGCATGCTGGGTCGAAAGATTGCAGTAGAGGTGGAGAAACTTCGCCACTATATCTTAGCTGAAGATTACCACCAAGACTATCTTAAGAAAAATCCTTCAGGTTACTGTCATATCGATGTGGCGGATGCTGAGAAGCCATTGATTGATGCAGCAAACTATGAAAAACCTAGTCAAGAAATGTTGAAGGACAGTTTATCAGAAGAGTCCTATCGTGTCACCCAAGAAGCTGCTACAGAGGCTCCATTTAGCAATGCCTATGACCAAACCTTTGAAGAAGGGATTTATGTAGACATCACGACGGGTGAGCCACTCTTTTTTGCCAAGGATAAGTTTGCTTCAGGATGTGGTTGGCCAAGTTTTAGCCGTCCGATTTCTAAGGAATTGATTCACTACTACAAGGATTTGAGCCATGGAATGGAGCGAATAGAAGTTCGTTCTCGGTCAGGCAATGCTCACTTGGGGCATGTTTTCACAGATGGCCCTCGGGAGTTAGGTGGTCTCCGTTACTGTATTAATTCGGCTTCCTTGCGTTTTGTAGCCAAGGATGAGATGGAAGAGGCAGGATATGGCTATTTATTGCCTTACTTAAACAAATAAAACAGAGATGGTGGGCGATTCCCACTTTCTTTATTTCTAGTATACGAATAGAAGGGATTTATGAAACACTTATTATCTTACTTCAAACCCTACATCAAGGAATCAATTTTAGCCCCCTTGTTCAAGCTGTTAGAAGCTGTTTTTGAGCTCTTGGTTCCCATGGTGATTGCTGGAATTGTTGACCAATCCTTGCCTCAGAGAAATCAAGGACATCTTTGGATGCAGATTGGTCTGCTCCTTATCTTTGCAGTGATTGGCGTTGTAGTGGCCTTGATAGCTCAGTTTTACTCAGCCAAGGCAGCGGTAGGATTTGCCAAAGAACTGACAGACGACCTCTATCGTCATATTCTTTCATTGCCTAAGGACAGCAGAGACCGTTTGACAACTTCGAGCTTGGTGACTCGCTTGACTTCGGACACCTACCAGATTCAGACTGGTATCAATCAATTCCTGCGTCTCTTTTTGCGAGCACCAATTATCGTTTTTGGAGCTATCTTTATGGCCTATCGAATCTCAACTGAGTTGACTCTCTGGTTTTTAGTCATGGTTGTCATTTTGACCATTATCATTGTAGGCCTCTCTCGACTGGTCAATCCTCTCTACAGCAGTTTCAGAATGAAAACGGACCAATTGGTTCAAGAAACGCGCCAGCAATTACAAGGGATGCGAGTTATTCGTGCTTTTGGGCAAGAAAAACGAGAGTTACAGATTTTTCAAATCCTTAACCAAGTCTATGCTAGATTACAAGAGAAAACTGGTTTCTGGTCTAGTTTATTAACACCTTTGACCTATCTGATTGTCAATGGAACTCTTCTCGTTATCATCTGGCAAGGCTATATTTCTATACAAGGAGGCTTACTCAGTCAAGGTGCTCTTATTGCCCTCATCAACTATCTCCTACAGATTTTGGTGGAATTGGTCAAGCTAGCTATGCTGATAAATTCCCTAAACCAGTCCTATATCTCTGCTAAGCGAATCGAGGAAGTCTTTGCTGAAGCTCCAGAAAATATCCATTTAGAATTAGAACAAAAGCAAACTACTAGTAATCAGGTTTTACAAGTTCAAGGACTGACCTTTACCTATCCTGATGCGGCCCAGCCTTCTCTGAGAGATATTTCCTTTGACCTGACTCAAGGGAAAATCCTTGGTATTATTGGGGGAACGGGTTCTGGTAAATCAAGCTTGGTACAACTCATCCTTGGACTTTATCCAGCAGATAAGGGAAGCATTGACCTTTATCGAGATGGATCTAGTCCTCGTAATTTGGAGGAGTGGCGGTCTTGGATTGCCTATGTGCCCCAAAAGGTTGAACTCTTTAAGGGAACTATTCGTTCCAACTTGACTCTAGGTTTAGATCAAGAAGTAACTGACCGAGAACTATGGCAGGCCTTGGAAATTGCACAAGCCAAGGATTTTGTTAGTGAAAAGGAAGGGCTCTTAGATACCCTAGTTGAGGCAGGAGGACGAAATTTCTCAGGTGGACAAAAACAAAGGTTGTCGATCGCTCGAGCAGTCTTGCGCCAAGCTCCATTTCTCATCCTAGATGATGCGACCTCGGCCCTCGACACCATTACTGAGTCCAAGCTCTTGAAAGCTATCCGAGAAAACTTACCAAATACAAGCTTAATCTTGATTTCTCAACGAACCTCGACTTTACAGATGGCTGACCAGATTCTCCTCTTGGAAAAAGGTGAGCTTCTAGCTATCGGCAAGCATGAGGACTTGATGAAGTCCAGTCAAGTCTATCGTGAAATCAACGCATCCCAACATGGAAAGGAGGACTAGCATGAGACGACAAACTGCAAACCAGACGTTCATACGTTTGGCCAAAGATTTAGCAAGCCATCCTTTCCTCCTTTTCTTAGCCTTTCTAGGAACTATTGCTCAGGTTGGTTTATCAATCTACCTACCTATCTTGATTGGGCAGGTCATCGACCAAGTCCTAGTGACTGGTTCATCATCAGTTTTTTGGCACATTTTCATTCAGATGATTTTGGTGGTCATAGGAAATACTCTCGTTCAATGGGTCAATCCTCTCCTCTATAATCGCCTAATCTTCTCTTATACTAGAAACTTGCGAGAGCGAATCATCCATAAGCTCCATCGTTTACCGATTTCTTTTGTAGATCGGCAAGGCAGTGGAGAAATGGTCAGTCGTGTAACCACGGATATAGAACAGTTAGCAGTTGGCTTGACCATAATTTTTAACCAATTTTTCATTGGCGTCTTGATGATTTTGGTTAGTATTCTAGCCATGCTCCAAATTCATCTCCTCATGACCCTCTTAGTCTTGCTGTTGACGCCACTATCTATGGTAATCTCACGCTTTATTGCTAAACGCTCCTATCATCTATTTCAGAAGCAAACAGAGACGAGGGGAATTCAGACCCAGTTGATTGAAGAATCGCTTAGCCAACAGACGATTATCCAGTCTTTTAATGCTCAAACAGAGTTTATCCAAAGGCTGCGTGAGGCTAATGACAACTACTCAAGCTACTCTCAGTCAGCCATCTTTTATTCTTCAACGGTCAATCCTTCGACTCGCTTTGTTAATGCGCTCATTTATGCTCTTCTAGCTGGAGTAGGAGCTTATCGTATCATGATGGGGTCTACCTTGACCATCGGGCGTTTAGTGACCTTTTTGAACTATGTCCAACAGTACACCAAACCCTTTAACGATATTTCTTCAGTTTTAGCCGAATTGCAAAGTGCCTTGGCATGTGCAGAGCGTGTTTATGCTGTCTTAGAAAGTCCTGAAGTGGTTGAAACAGGTAAGGAAGTCTTGACCAGTGACCAGGTTAAGGGAGCAATTTCCTTTAAACAGGTCTCTTTTGGTTACAATCCTGAAAAGATTTTGATTAAGGATTTATCTATTGACATCCCAGCTGGTAGCAAGGTGGCTATTGTTGGCCCGACAGGTGCCGGAAAATCAACGCTTATCAATCTTCTTATGCGTTTTTATCCCATTAATTCAGGAGATATCTTGCTGGACGGGAAATCCATTTATGATTATAGTCGTGCCTCTCTTCGACAGCAGTTTGGAATGGTGCTTCAAGAAACCTGGCTCAAGCAAGGGACCATTCATGACAATATTGCTTTTGGAAATCCTGATGCCAGTAGGGAGCAGGTGATTGCTGCTGCCAAAGCAGCCAATGCAGACTTTTTCATCCAACAGTTGCCACAGGGATATGATACAAAGCTAGAAAATGCAGGTGAATCTCTCTCTGCCGGTCAGGCTCAACTTTTGACCATTGCGCGTGTCTTTCTGGCTATTCCAAAGATTCTTATCTTAGACGAGGCGACTTCTTCTATCGATACACGGACAGAAGTGCTGGTTCAGGATGCCTTTGCTAAGCTCATGAAGGGGCGCACAAGTTTTATCATCGCCCACCGTTTGTCAACCATTCAAGATGCGGATCTGATTCTAGTCTTGGTGGATGGTGACATCGTTGAGTATGGCAATCATCAGAATCTCATGACTCGAAAGGGCAAGTATTACCAAATGCAACAAGCTGCAGCTTTTAGCTCTGACTAATCCTTTCTACTTTGAAATCTTATGGACAAAAAAAGTTGCCTTCGGGTGACTTTTTTGTTACAATAGCTAGAAAAATTGTTCACTTTAAATTGTCTTTTAGAAAAGGAGCCTAGTATGAAAGTCTTTCAGCATGTAAATATCGTGACTTGTGATCAAGATTTCCATGTCTATATAGATGGAATCTTAGCTGTTAAGGATTCTCAAATCGTGTATATCGGTCAAGAGAAGTCAGAGATTTTAGAGCAAGCTGAGCAGATTATAGACTATCAGGGAGCCTGGATCATGCCTGGTTTGGTTAATTGTCACACTCATTCTGCTATGACAGGTTTGAGGGGGATTCGAGATGATAGCAATCTTCATGAATGGCTCAATGACTATATCTGGCCAGCAGAAGCTGAGTTTACTCCCGACATGACTACCAAGGCGGTCAAAGAAGCTCTGACAGAGATGCTCCAGTCAGGAACAACAACCTTTAACGATATGTATAATCCCAATGGTGTGGATATTGAACGGATTTATCAGGCAGTGAAAACTTCCAAGATGCGTTGTTATTTCTCACCGACTCTTTTTTCTTCAGAGGCAGAGACAACTGCTGAGACCATAAGCAGAACTCGAGCAATCATTGAAGAAATTATTGGATATAAAAATCCAAATTTCAAGGTGATGGTAGCCCCACATTCTCCCTACAGCTGTGATAGAGACTTGCTGGAAGAAAGTTTAGACATGGCAAAAGAGCTTGCTATTCCAATCCATATCCACGTGGCGGAGACCAAGGAGGAGTCAGGAATTATCCTGAAACGATACGGCAAACGCCCCCTCGCCTTTCTTGAAGAACTGGGTTACTTAGATCATCCGTCTGTCTTTGCTCACGGGGTCGAATTAAACGAGAGAGAAATTGAACGCTTGGCAACTTCTCAAGTGTCTATTGCCCACAATCCTATTAGTAACCTCAAACTGGCATCAGGGATTGCTCCTATCATTCAACTGCAAAAAGCAGGAGTAGCAGTCGGAATTGCGACGGATTCGGTTGCCTCCAATAACAATCTAGATATGTTTGAGGAAGGACGGACTGCAGCCCTTCTTCAGAAGATGAAAAGTGGGGATGCCAGCCAATTCCCAATCGAAACAGCCCTCAAGGCTCTGACAATCGAAGGGGCTAAGGTCCTAGGAATGGAAAATCAGATAGGAAGTCTAGAAGTCGGAAAGCAAGCAGATTTTCTCGTTATTCAACCACAAGGAAAAATCCATCTCCAACCCCAAGAAAATATGCTTTCTCATCTGGTTTATGCAGTTAAATCTAGTGATGTAGATGATGTTTATATTGCCGGAGAACAGGTTGTTAAGCAAGGTCAAGTACTGACAGTAGAACTTTAAAAGAAAAATCACGAAAAAATTTTAAAAAAAGTTTGCAAAAATCTTGCATTCTTTTTTTGACTATGCTATACTTATATACGGTTTGAAAAAACTGCCTAAGACAGTAGGGGAGCTCGACTCATAAATATCCTACCGAGGACAAAACGTATCATGTAAAAAGAAGCGTATTGTACTTTCGTGTCTAGGTTTGGGCGCGTTTTTCTTTTGGAAAAATTCCCCAAGCAAAATAATAACGGAGGTGAACACACTAATGAGTGAAGCAATTATTGCTAAAAAAGCGGAACTAGTTGACGTAGTAGCTGAAAAAATGAAAGCTGCTGCATCTATCGTCGTTGTGGACGCTCGTGGTTTAACAGTTGAGCAAGATACAGTTCTTCGTCGTGAGCTTCGTGGAAGCGAAGTTGAGTATAAAGTGATTAAAAACTCAATCTTGCGTCGTGCAGCTGAAAAAGCTGGTCTTGAAGAACTTGCATCAGTATTTGTTGGACCATCTGCAGTAGCATTTTCTAACGAAGATGTTATCGCACCAGCGAAAATCTTGAACGATTTTGCTAAAGACGCTGAAGCACTTGAAATCAAAGGTGGTGCAATCGAAGGCGCTGTCGCATCTAAAGAAGAGATTCTTGCTCTTGCAACTCTTCCAAACCGCGAAGGACTTCTTTCTATGCTCCTTTCTGTACTTCAAGCGCCAGTGCGCAACGTTGCTCTTGCAGTCAAAGCGGTTGCAGACAACAAAGAAGACGCAGCTTAATCTTAAGCTACGCAGCGTAGCCTAGCTACAAAAAAATATTATAAATTTAAAAACTTATTTGGAGGAAATAACAATGGCATTGAACATTGAAAACATTATTGCTGAAATTAAAGAAGCTTCAATCCTTGAATTGAACGACCTTGTAAAAGCTATCGAAGAAGAATTTGGTGTAACTGCAGCTGCTCCTGTAGCTGTTGCTGCAGCTGGTGCTGCTGACGCTGGTGCTGCTAAAGATTCATTCGACGTTGAATTGACATCTGCAGGCGACAAAAAAGTTGGCGTTATCAAAGTTGTACGTGAAATCACAGGTCTTGGACTTAAAGAAGCTAAAGAACTTGTTGATGGTGCACCAGGTGTCATCAAAGAAGGTGTTGCAGCTGCAGAAGCTGAAGAACTTAAAGCTAAATTGGAAGAAGCTGGAGCTTCAGTTACTCTTAAATAATAGAGCGACTACATTAGTAGCTTAAAAACATGATTAAACCGCTATTCTTAGGAGTAGCGGTTTTTATTTTTATCTGTCATGGGGCACAAAAGGGAAAGGAATCTTTAAAAGTGAGGAGAGTTAGATTGAAAGAATCATATTGGTAAATCGAAATGATGGATATTTGTATCATGTCATAAATCGTAATCAAACGATAATATTGATTTTCTTACAAATTAAGAGTATAATTTATAAAAATGAGTGTTCACTCAATTTTTGTGAAATTAAGGAGTAAAGAAAATGGTTGTTGAAGCAATAGAGTACAGTCGTTTCGGTAACGAAGAGGTCTTGGATTTGGAGAAGATTGACTCTACAGCCTTGGATGTAAATCAAGTGAGAGTAGAAGTTCATGCTGTTGGCTTAAATCCTATTGATTATAAAACTTTTGAGGGAGCGAAACCCCTTCGATTTCTATCTTTTATAACGAAATTAAGGAAACCAAGTCGTTGGTTTGAATCCAAATCATCTCTATTTCCAAGAGGTGTGGGGAGAGATTTTTCTGGAGTTATTACAGAAGTTGGAAATGAAGTAACTAGGTTCTCAGTAGGAGATAAGGTGTTTGGAACAATGATTAGCGATCCTGGTTTGGGAACTAAGAGGGGAGCTTTAGCAACAGAAATTTGTGTCAATGAATCAGAAATTGTATTGAAACCAGAGATGATCGACATGACTCACGCAGCTACTATGGGAGTAGCTGCTCTAACTGTGGGTGGGGCTTTTAGAAGAATCGGTTTAAATTCAAGAGATACTGTTGTTATTTCAGCTGCAGCAGGAGGTATTGGAAGTATTGCAGTACAGTATGCAGTTGCTAAGGGGGCGAAAGTAATCGGAATCGCAAGTAAGAAAAATGCAGAGTATCTGAAGTCTTTAGGTGCCATACCAGTAAGTTACGAAGAGAATATCAAGAAGGCTCTTCTATCAGCTAGTCCAACGCCTATTACAAAATTTTTGGATTGTTATGGATCTGATTATGTTAGATTGGCTTTTAGTTTAGGTTTGAAGGGGACAGCTATTGGGACATTAGTACCTTCGCCCTATGTTATGATAAAAGGTGCTCAGTTTACTGGTCCGAGACATTCCACATATGATGATTTTAGCACTTTAGCTGAAATGGTCTCAGACGGGAAGGTTCAGCTGAAAATTGATCAAGTGTATGACTTTTCTCTAAAGTCAGTTAGAGAAGCTTATCGTAGTCTGAAAATGGGACACAGTCGAGGCAAAAAAGTCGTAAAAGTAAGAGAGTAGAAGAGAGGTGCTAGCGATGGAAAGTTTAGAACAAAAGTATGCTCAGACGTTAGAAGTTAGCAACTTGAGCTTGAAACAACGTCGAGTGTTATTATCAAGCTTAAAATTATTCTCAGAAATTGGATTTGAGAATACAACGTCCAGCCTTATTGCCGAACGCGCTGGAGTGTCAGAAGGAACTGTTTTTAGTTACTTTAAAACAAAGGAAGGTATTTTAGAAGCCATTTTATCTACTTTTCTAGAACAGGTTATTCCAGAAGTAATTGCGGATTTCTCAGAAAAAAAATTCACAGTAGATCAAGAAACTTTTCCCTTCTTTTTAAAAAGTATTGTTCGAGATAGGCTCTTTTTCATTCAGGAGAATCAAATGCAGGTTAAAATTCTCTTGGGGCGTTCTTTTATTGATAAAAATCTTTCTATCCAGTTAGGAAATATTATTGTTCAATCTATAATAGAACCAATTAGTCCGGTTTTAAATCAATTTAAAGAAAAAGGACTTATTCTAAATTGGTCAAATGAAAGAATTGTTCGATACATTTTAGCATTGAGTTTTTCTTATCTTATTCCCATGATGTTGAATGATGAAGGAACTATAAACATAGATGAAGCAGTTGATGAGATTGTTGAATGTTTGTCATCTGCCCTAATGAAAGTAAAATAAATTTAGATGTTAAAACTCACTGTTAATGGTGAGTTTTTTGAATTCAACATAAAAATCCCCAATCGTAGTGATTGAGGATTGAGCAAATAACTCTTAAACAATACCTTGGGCAATCATAGCGTTTGCTACATTTTCAAAGGCAGCAATGTTAGCTCCTGCAAGGTAGTCTTTATCAAGACCATATGTTTCTGAAGTTGTTTTAGCAGTGTTAAAGATGTTTGTCATGATGTCTTTGAGACGTCCATCAACTTCTTCACGAGTCCATGAGAGGCGAAGGCTATTTTGGCTCATTTCAAGAGCTGAAACAGCTACACCACCAGCGTTGGCAGCTTTTGCAGGTCCGTAGAAGATACCATTTTCTTTGTAGACTTTGATGGCATCAAGGTCGCTTGGCATGTTGGCACCTTCAGATACACACATAACGCCTTGAGCAACCAAACGTTTAGCTGCTTCACCGTTGATTTCGTTTTGAGTCGCACATGGAAGAGCGATGTCATAGTTACCAGCGTAAGTCCATACAGAACCTTCATGATAAGTAGCAGTTGCTTTCTCAGCAGCATACTCAGTCAAACGAGCGCGACGTTTTTCTTTAACATCAACCAAAAGATCAAAGTCGATACCATTTTCATCGATGACATAACCGTTTGAGTCAGATACAGAGATTACAGTAGCACCAAGTTCAGTTGCTTTTTGAAGAGCGTATTGAGCAACGTTACCAGAACCTGAAATAACCACTTTCTTACCAGCAAAGCTATTGCCATTTGCTTTAAGCATTTCTTCAGTATAGTAAACCAAACCGTAACCAGTTGCTTCTGGACGAATCAAGCTACCACCAAACCCAAGAGGTTTACCAGTCAAGACACCAGCATCAAATTGGTTAAGGCGTTTGTATTGACCGTAAAGGTAACCAATCTCACGTCCACCAACACCGATATCACCAGCAGGTACGTCTAGTGATGGTCCGATGTGTTTTTGCAACTCAGTCATGAAGCTTTGGCAGAAGCGCATCACTTCAGCATCTGTTTTACCTTTAGGATCGAAGTCTGATCCACCTTTACCTCCACCGATAGGAAGGCCAGTCAAGACGTTTTTAAAGATTTGTTCAAATCCGAGGAATTTCAAAATCCCTTGGTTTACAGTTGGGTGGAAACGAAGTCCGCCTTTGTATGGTCCAACAGCTGAGTTGAATTGAACACGGTAGCCGCGGTTTACTTGAACTTTTCCATCACGGTCAACCCAAGGAACACGGAAAGAAATCACGCGCTCTGGCTCAGTAATACGTGCCAAGATATTTTCTTCGATATACTCAGGGTGTTTTTCAAATACAGGCTCTAAAGTGTTGAAAAATTCTTCAACAGCTTGGAGGAATTCAGCCTCGTGCCCGTTACGAGCTTTTACAGTTTCAAACACGCTTTGGATATATTCTTTAGCAGATGTCATATCGTTCTCCTTAAATTCTAATTTAATTATGTGTGTCATTATAGCAGAATTTTTTTTAACTGTAAAGAGAAAAACAAAAATTTTCTAAAAATTCTTTCAATTTGATTTTTGTGGTTGTTTGAAATTGGAATTTTTTGAAATTGGATAAAAAACGAACGTTTTTCTTATAAATGACTTTCTTAAAGAGAAAAGCTGAAAATATGGTATAATATTAGAAATAAATGGAATCCGGAGGATCAGAATCATGGTATCAACGAAAACACAAATTGCTGGTTTTGAGTTTGACAATTGCTTGATGAATGCAGCAGGTGTGGCTTGTATGACGATAGCGGAGTTAGAAGGTGTTAAAAACTCAGTGGCAGGAACCTTTGTCACTAAGACAGCGACCTTGAACTTCCGTCAGGGGAATCCTGAGCCACGCTATCAAGATGTTCCACTTGGTTCTATCAACTCTATGGGCTTGCCAAATAATGGCTTAGACTACTATCTGGACTATCTTTTGGACTTGCAGGAAAAAGAGCCAAACCGTACTTTCTTCCTATCTCTAGTTGGCATGTCTCCAGAAGAAACCCATACTATCTTGAAAAAAGTCCAAGAGAGTGATTTTCGTGGTCTGACTGAGCTAAACCTTTCCTGTCCAAATGTTCCAGGTAAACCTCAGATTGCCTATGATTTTGAGACAACAGACCGGATTTTGGCAGAGGTGTTTGCCTACTTCACTAAACCTCTGGGAATTAAATTGCCACCATATTTTGACATTGTTCACTTTGACCAAGCGGCAGCTATTTTCAACAAGTATCCGCTCAAGTTTGTTAACTGTGTTAACTCTATCGGAAACGGCCTTTATATAGAAGATGAGTCTGTCGTTATCCGTCCTAAAAATGGTTTCGGGGGCATTGGTGGAGAGTATGTCAAACCTACTGCTTTAGCTAATGTTCATGCCTTCTACCAACGTCTCAACCCTCAAATCCAAATCATCGGAACAGGTGGCGTGTTGACTGGTCGTGATGCCTTTGAACATATCCTCTGTGGAGCTAGTATGGTGCAGGTAGGGACCACACTTCATAAAGAAGGCGTCGGTGTTTTTGACCGCATTACCAATGAATTGAAAGCGATCATGGAAGAAAAAGGATACGAGAGCCTAGAAGATTTTCGTGGGAAATTGCGCTATATTGATTAAATGAACTAAAAAGTTAGAAGAAAGGAGAGAAGATGCTAGCCATTGAAGAAAGTCAGAAGTTGACTTTATCAAATTTACCGAGCCTGAGCCTTTTTACAGGGACAGACCAGGGTCAGTTTGAAGTTATGAAGAGTCAAGTATTGAAACAGATTGGTTATGATTCTGCTGACCTCAACTTTGCCTACTTTGATATGAAAGAAGTAGTATACAAGGATGTGGAACTAGAGTTGGTCAGCCTTCCTTTCTTCGCGGATGAGAAAATCGTGATACTAGATCATTTTGTCGATATTACGACTTCTAAAAAGCGTTTTTTGACAGATGATGAGCTCAAGTCATTTGAAGAATATCTTGACAATCCTTCTCCAACAACCAAATTAGTGATATTTGCAGAAGGAAAATTGGATAGCAAAAGACGGTTGGTTAAATTACTTAAGCGGGATGCCAAGGTCTTTGATGCAGTAGAAGCAAAAGAACAAGAATTGCGCCAGTATTTCCAAAAGTGGAGTCAGAAACAAGGTTTGCAGTTTGCTAATCATTCTTTTGAAAATCTCCTCATCAAGTCGGGTTTTCAATTTAGCGAAATCCAGAAAAATCTCCTTTTTTTACAATCCTATAAGGAAGACTCTGTTATAGAGGAAGAGGATATTGTCAACGCTATTCCCAAGACCTTACAGGACAATATTTTTGATTTAACTCAGTTTATTCTGACTAAAAAGATGGACCAGGCGCGCGATTTGGTTAGAGACTTGACCTTGCAAGGTGAAGATGAAATTAAACTGATTGCAGTCATGCTAGGACAATTTCGGACTTTTACTCAGGTGAAGATTTTGGCGGAGTCTGGGCAAACAGAATCGCAGATTGCAAATAGTCTAGGAAGTTTTCTCGGACGCAATCCTAATCCCTATCAAATCAAGTTTGCGCTAAGGGATTCACGAGGACTTTCCTTGAGCTTTTTAAAGCAAGCTATTTCTTATTTGATTGAGACAGACTATCAGATTAAAACAGGTCTTTATGAAAAAGGTTTCCTTTTTGAAAAGGCACTCCTACAGATTGCTAGTCAGGTAAATTAATCATATCTGAAAAATTTTTTAACCCGCGTCAATATTATTTTGTCGTGGGTTTCTTACTGATTTGCTTGTTTTATACTCAATGAAAATCAAAGAGCAAACTAGGAAACTAGCCGCAGGTTGCTCAAAGTACTGCTTTGAGGTTGTAGATAAGACTGACGAAGTCAGCTCAAAACACTGTTTTGAGGTTGTAGATAAGACTGACGAAGTCAGTAACATATCTACGGCAAGGCGACGTTGACGCGGTTTGAAGAGATTTTCAAAGAGTATTATTAGAAAGTATTTCAGTGATTTCTTCATCTATAAGCAAAAAACTTGAAAAAAGTGAATGTTTGCGTTATCATTTTCATATAGAAAGAAAAAGAGGTATTACAGATGGCTATTATCTTACCAGATCTTCCATATGCATACGACGCTTTGGAACCATACATCGATGCGGAAACAATGCACTTGCACCATGACAAACACCATCAAACTTATGTCAACAATGCTAATGCAGCTCTTGAAAAACACCCTGAAATCGGTGAAGATCTTGAAGCCTTGCTTGCTGATGTAGAATCTATCCCAGCTGATATCCGTCAAGCGCTTATCAACAATGGTGGTGGACACTTGAACCACGCTCTTTTCTGGGAATTGATGACTCCTGAGAAAACAGCTCCATCAGCAGAACTTGCAGCAGCAATCGATGCAACATTTGGTTCATTTGAAGAATTCCAAGCAGCCTTCACTGCAGCAGCAACAACTCGTTTTGGTTCAGGATGGGCATGGTTGGTTGTCAACAAAGAAGGTAAACTTGAAGTGACTTCAACAGCAAACCAAGACACACCAATCTCAGAAGGTAAAAAACCAATCTTGGGCTTGGACGTTTGGGAACATGCTTACTACGTGAAATATCGCAACGTGCGTCCTGACTACATCAAAGCTTTCTTCTCAGTGATCAACTGGAACAAAGTAGATGAATTGTACGCAGCAGCTAAATAATGATAGTTGGAGGGAAGAATTGTTCTTCTCTTTTTAAGGTTATATTATTTTGGTCTGACAAAATCGTCAGACTTTTTTCATTTTTATGAGAAACGTGCTAACTGCTAGAAATTATGGTAGAATAAAGTATTAAGTAATCGTGGAAAAAGGATATCTATGCGAAAAGAAATTGCACCTGAATTATACAACTATAACAAGTTTCCTGGTCCTGAGTTTCATTTACACGGGGACAAGGTTGAAACGGAAGGGATAGCTTTTTCCTTGGTGGAAAATATCAAGGATGCCTTTGATGTGACGGCTTTTAATCAGCGTTTTTCAGAAGTCTTAACCAAGTTTGATTATATCGTGGGAGATTGGAGCAACGAACAGCTTCGCCTACGAGGTTTTTACAAGGATGATCGAACAGAAGAGAAACTTGAAAAAATCAGTCGTTTACAAGACTATCTTTTAGAGTATTGTAGTTATGGTTGTGCCTATTTTGTCTTAGAAAATGAAGCTCCTAAGCGAGCATCATTTGACAAGAAAATACGTAAGAAGGAAGAAGAAACACCTTCTAGAAAAGGAAAGAAACCGGCTCAAACAAAACGAAAACCGAATGCAGATAAGAAAAATAGACGTCGTCAGAAAGACCAGCATTCTCAGAAAGAGGACAAGGGACAACGTCATTTTGTCATTCGTCAGAAGTGAGTAGAGAATAAGGAGAAGAAATGAAACCGTCAATTTATAGTTTAACACGTCAAACCATGCAGGAATGGGTATTGGAGCAGGGAGAAAAGAAATTCCGTGCTGATCAAATCTGGGAATGGCTTTACCGTAAACGTGTGCAGTCATTTGAAGAAATGACCAATCTTTCAAAAGATTTGATTGCTAAGCTCAATGACCAGTTTGTAGTCAATCCCTTGAAACAGCGTATCGTTCAAGAGTCTGCTGATGGTACGGTCAAATATCTCTTTGAGTTGCCTGATGGTATGCTAATTGAGACTGTACTGATGCGTCAGCACTATGGTTTGTCAGTCTGTGTGACCACTCAGGTCGGCTGTAATATCGGTTGTACCTTCTGTGCTTCTGGTTTGATTAAGAAGCAACGAGACCTCAATAACGGTGAAATTGTAGCGCAAATCATGCTGGTTCAGAAATACTTTGATGAGCGTGGTCAGGATGAACGCGTCAGCCATATCGTTGTCATGGGAATCGGTGAGCCCTTTGATAACTACAACAATGTCTTGAATTTCGTTCGTACCATCAATGATGACAAGGGGATGGCTATCGGTGCTCGTCACATCACGGTTTCAACCTCAGGTTTGGCCCATAAAATTCGTGATTTTGCTAATGAAGGAGTTCAGGTCAATCTTGCCGTTTCCCTTCACGCACCTAACAATGAGTTGCGTTCAAGCATCATGAAGATTAACCGTGCCTTTCCGATTGAAAAACTCTTTGCAGCTATTGAGTACTACATTGAGACAACAAATCGTCGTGTGACCTTTGAGTATATCATGCTAAATGAAGTTAATGATGGTGTTGAACAGGCCCTTGAGTTAGCTGAATTGCTCAAGAATATTAAGAAATTGTCTTATGTAAACTTGATTCCTTACAACCCAGTTAGTGAGCATGACCAATATAGCCGTAGTCCTAAAGAGCGCGTGATGGCTTTCTATGATACGCTTAAGAAAAAGGGGGTCAACTGTGTGGTTCGTCAAGAACATGGTACAGATATTGATGCAGCTTGTGGACAATTGCGCTCTAACACAATGAAACGTGACCGCCAGAAAGCAGTCGCAGCAGTCAATCCTTAATGATGAAGAAAACTTATAATCATATTTTAGTATGGGGAGTCATTTTCTATAGCATTTGCATTGTCTATTTTTGCTTTACTCCTCAAGGACATTCTCCCGTGGGAGTGGAAACTCCAGGTATTCAGCATCTTGGACGCCTGGTTTTTCTTTTGACTCCTTTCAATTCTCTCTGGAAACTGGGCCAAGTGAGTGATGTGGGACAATTATCTTGGATTTTTTTACAAAATATCCTCAATGTCTTCTTGCTTTTTCCTTTGGTGTTCCAACTCCTTTATCTCCTTCCAAACTTGCGGAAAACAAAAAAGGTGCTACTTTTTAGTTTTCTAGTGAGCCTTGGAATCGAGTGTACGCAGTTAGTCTTGGACTTTTTCTTTGATTTTAATCGCGTCTTTGAAATTGATGATTTGTGGACCAATACCTTGGGTGGCTATCTGGCTTGGTTCCTATATAAACAATTACATAAAAACAAGATAAGGAATTAAAATGAGTATTTTAGAAGTTAAAAATTTGAGTCACGGTTTTGGTGACCGTGCAATTTTTGAAGATGTTTCCTTCCGTCTTCTCAAAGGAGAACATATCGGTCTGGTCGGTGCTAATGGTGAAGGAAAATCAACTTTTATGAGCATCGTGACTGGTAAGATGTTGCCAGATGAAGGGAAGGTTGAGTGGTCCAAATATGTGACTGCTGGATACTTAGACCAACATTCTGTCTTGGAAGAAGGACAGTCGGTGCGTGATGTTCTCCGTACAGCCTTTGATGAGCTGTTTAAAGCAGAAGCTCGTATCAATGACCTTTATATGGAAATGGCTGAAGACGGTGCGGATGTTGATGCTCTCATGGAAGAAGTGGGAGAACTTCAAGACCGTTTAGAGAGTCGTGATTTCTATACTTTGGATGCTAAGATTGATGAAGTAGCGCGTGCCCTTGGTGTCATGGACTTTGGCATGGATACGGATGTAACCTCTTTGTCAGGTGGGCAAAGAACCAAGGTGCTTTTGGCTAAACTTCTCCTTGAGAAGCCTGATATCTTGCTGTTGGACGAGCCGACGAACTACTTGGATGCTGAGCATATTGACTGGCTTAAGCGCTATCTCCAAAACTATGAGAATGCCTTTGTCCTCATTTCACACGATATTCCATTCCTGAACGACGTGATTAATATTGTCTACCATGTGGAAAATCAACAGCTGACGCGTTATTCTGGTGACTACTACCAGTTCCAAGAAGTCTATGCTATGAAGAAATCTCAGCTAGAGGCTGCCTACGAACGTCAGCAAAAAGAAATTGCGGACCTTAAGGACTTTGTTGCCCGAAACAAAGCGCGTGTTGCAACACGAAACATGGCCATGTCCCGTCAGAAGAAATTGGATAAGATGGATATTATCGAACTGCAAAGTGAGAAACCAAAACCATCCTTTGATTTCAAACCAGCTCGTACGCCAGGGCGCTTTATCTTCCAAGCCAAGGATTTGCAAATTGGTTATGATCGTCCTCTGACCAAGCCTTTAAATCTTACCTTTGAACGTAATCAAAAGGTTGCTATTATCGGGGCAAATGGTATCGGGAAAACAACTCTCTTGAAGTCTCTCTTGGGCATTATTCCGCCAATTGCTGGGGAAGTGGAGCGTGGAGATTATCTAGAACTTGGCTACTTTGAACAAGAAGTAGAAGGCGGTAATCGCCAAACACCACTAGAGGCTGTTTGGAATGCCTTTCCAGCTCTCAACCAAGCAGAAGTTCGTGCAGCCCTTGCCCGTTGTGGTTTGACAACTAAGCATATCGAAAGTCAAATTCAGGTTTTGTCAGGTGGGGAACAAGCCAAAGTTCGTTTCTGTCTCTTGATGAATCGTGAAAACAACGTTTTAGTGCTGGACGAGCCGACCAACCATTTGGATGTGGATGCCAAGGATGAACTCAAACGTGCTCTCAAAGAATACAAGGGATCTATCCTTATGGTCTGCCACGAACCAGACTTTTATGAAGGTTGGATGGACCAAATCTGGGACTTTAACAAGCTAACTTAAAAATGAGGAAAAAAGAAATACAGTATCGAATGCGGATACTGTATTTTTTGGTTTTTAAGATTTAAAATCGTAGTCTTTCACCACTTCGATGCTGTCGATTGTGATAGCAGTAATTGGCTTGTCTTTTTCATCTTTTTCGGCTTTGGCAATTTTATCTACTACATCCATACCGTCAATCACTTGACCAAAGACTGGGTGTTTGCCATCTAGACTAGGGTTTCCCCCTTCTTTATAGGCTTCGATGATTTTCTTTGGATACTTGCTTGTAGGGAGTTTAGCAGAGGTATCTGTAGAGTTTTGGTTGATGAAGAACTGGCTACCATTGGTGTTTGGTTGACCAGTGTTAGCCATAGAAAGAGCACCACGGATGTTATAGAGATAAGGAGTAATTTCGTTCTTGAAACCAGTTCCCTTGTCTTTTGTCTTATCCTTGTCATGCCAGATGGACTGACCACCTGTACCGTCCCCTTTTGGATCTCCAGTTTGGACCATAAAGCCATCGATGACACGGTGGAAGGTAATGCCGTTATAGTAGCCTTCTTTGGCATGAGTGAGGAAGTTTTCAACCGCTAGAGGAGCGAGTTTAGGGAAGAGTTTAATGCGAATATCACCTTGGCTTGTGTGGAGAATCACTTCGGCTTCATCTTCAGCTACTTCCTTGGAAAGTTGAGGGAAGTTGGCCTTTTCGTTTGTCAAAGCATCATTTAATTCCTTGGTAGATTGGGCAGCTGCTTTGGAACTTTCTTCAGCAGCAAGACTGGAATCAACATAGTCATCACCACGCAGACTGCGTTGGATGCTGCTACATCCAGTTAAGGCTACAGTGGACAGTAAAAGAAGGGTTGCTAGTTTTTTCATTCTGATCCTTTCAAAAATTCATTTCTACCATTGTACCCTAAAAGGAAGTGGATTTCAAATGTTAGTGACAAGGTAGTTTTAGAGGAAGCCAACCTGAAAGTCGCTTGTTTAGAGGTATCAATACCATAAGTGTACTCGAAGTATTTAGGAAACCAGATCTTAAGAAAGCTCGTAAAGCATCACAATTAGCAAACGTTAATTCGAAAGAATTACTATATTTTAAAAGAGCACATTTTCAAAGGGTTTTTCCTTTTGGCTTCAATTCCTAATTAATCAATAAACTTAATACTAGGTCTCGAAAAGAATTATGCTTCCTCTTTCTGTCTGAGTTCAAAGAGGTCTTCTACTTTCAGATTAAAAACTTGAGCAATTTTAAGAGCCATTTCCAGCGAAGGGTTGTAACGGTTATTTTCCAAGTGCAGAATTGTCTCGCGTCGCATGCCGATGAGGTCGGCTAACTCCTGCTGGGTCATGCCTGTGGACTCACGAACAGATTTGAGATTAGTAATAATCTTGCTTTCTTTGGCCATGCTTATCCTCTCCGTTCCAAGATAAAATAGACAACCGCAAAGATGAAAATCAAGGCAGCTATGCTAATAAAGATCTGGCCCATGTAAAGCGTGAGAGACCCTATATATCCAATGCTAACTGCTAGAATCATCAGTGCGCCTAGTATAAAAACAAACATCAAGCTAGCTGCCTTGGCTAAATTAGTATAAAAGCGTTCGTCCGGAGTTTCCTTGACATTTTTAAAACAGAAAAAACCAAATAAAATCACTTCAATAACGAGGCCAATTCCCAAAATCCATTCTTTAATACCAGAACTTACGCTAGGGGTTGCAACCCAAAGCCCTACTGTATAAAAAATGCTTGCTGCAAACACAAGTATCGTGTAAAGCTTAACAGACAAGTCAAAAATAATCTTTCTCTTACCTTTCTGACTTTTATGAGGCCATGGCTTCATATGTAGCCAGCCCCAAATAGCTACAATTTGACCTAACACTGAAATACAAGTAATAACTAACTTGGGTCCCCAACTAAGATTAGAACCAAATAAAACAATAAAATCAATAAAGAGAGCTACGGCAATCATTGCAATGAGGCCACGCATTTTTTGACTTTTTTTCATGATAGACTCCTTTTTTGTGTTATAAATATATAACACTTAAATTTTATGTTATAAATATATCACATTTAAATTTAGAAAGCAAGAATTTATGTGCCAAGGTAGCAATTATTTGAAAAATTTTTTTAATAAAAGCCCTCGATAGTCAAACAAGTAAAGAATTCTTTGAAGCAATGCATCGGATTTGGTTTGGATAGTTTCGTTAATAATATTTGATGATAAAGAATTTTTGGAAAATCTAGATACCGTATGAATCTCTACTTTTTTTCTTAGACTGTTATAAAGTCTGTCAGAATAAGCGTTATAGGTGTAGAAGTTAATTTTTACAGAACTAAATTATTTCCCTATTTAGAATCTATTAATTCATATTTTATAACTTAATTAGTAGATTTCGTTCTTAAAATCCTTGATGTTTCGCTTGGGAACGGGCTTGGGATTTAGGAGCCAAGTATCAAAATCACGTTCAGGTGAGATGAAGGGCTTAACTTGGTGGTCTTTGTAAAATTTTTCTACAATAGCATTCATGACATTCTCTTTCTGGTTTTTCTTTAAAAAAATAACAAATTTATAAATGGTTTAAAAATTTTATAGTCTGTCAAGTTTTTTTCTTGACACCTGTCAGAAATCTGTTATAATAGAACATGTGCTAAATAGTTCAGCTATTTCACCGAAATAAAAAATAAGAAAAGAGACTTTAAAAATGGCAGTTAAAATCCGTTTGACTCGTATGGGTTCTAAGAAAAAACCTTTCTACCGTATTAACGTAGCAGATTCACGTTCACCACGTGACGGACGTTTCATCGAAACAGTTGGAACATACAACCCACTTGTTGCTGAAAACCAAGTAACTTTGAAAGAAGACCGCGTTCTTGCATGGTTGGCTGATGGAGCTCAACCTTCAGATACAGTTCGCAACATCCTTTCAAAAGAAGGCGTATTGAAAAAATTCCACGATTCTAAATTCTCAAAATAAGTTTAAAGTAGGTTGACAGATGGATACGATTGAAAATCTCATTATTGCGATTGTGAAACCCTTGATTTCACAACCAGATGCCTTAACTATCAAGATTGAAGATACACCAGAGTTTTTGGAATATCATTTAGATCTTGATCAAAGCGATGTGGGTCGTGTAATCGGTCGTAAGGGTCGCACTATTTCTGCGATAAGAACGATTGTCTACTCTGTCCCAACTGAAGATAAAAAAGTAAGAATCGTTATTGACGAAAAATAAGAAGGGCGGGACGAATGTCTCGCTTTTTTGCGAGGACAAGTGTAAAATTTCATCCATCAAGCAATAGCATAATCGTGACTTGGAAGGCTTTTTAAAGGGGGACTGGAAAAGAATGAACATTGATTGTATTTTAAACATAGATTGGGCAATGTACATTGATTGGTTATTGCGAATTTTACAGATTTTGACTTTTATAGGTGTAATTTTAAAAATTAGTTTTCAGAATAAGGCCTATATCAATAATATCGAAATTCAGGTAATTAAACCAATCGAATTTGATTCCTTACATACGAGATTTCATCATATATATGAGTTTAAACATGATGAAAATGATAAACATTATAATCATTTGATTTTTTATCCAAAGGAAGTTGATATTGAAATTATAGAATTTTATTCTTTAATCTATGATTCAAAAAGTAATCGTTTAGTTGATAATGATAAACTGCATACAGTTAAAAATTTAAAAAATTATACATGCTTATTGATTCATACAAATTTACCAGAGAATATGCCTAGTTTAAGAATGAAATGGAAAACAAGTCAGGGTGAAATTGGGGAATATACATTTTATAGCAATATGTATAACGGGAATGTAAATATCTCATCTTTCAAATATAAATTAACATTAAAGAGGAAAATATTAGCACTTTTTGGACTATAACGGTCCCTCTAAGTATTTTCCTCCAACTTGAGAAAATCCATAGAACGTGATAAAATAAGGGATAAGGATTTTTAATAATTCATTATATAGAACGAGTGGATTTCTTTATGAAGAGGATTGAAGTATCTACAGAAATTGGTAGTCTCTCTGTTACTTATCAAAAGCAAAAGAAAATGCTAGTTTGTTTAAGTGGCGCAGGTTTGCTACCAAGTTATGAAAATTTTTCACTTATACTCGAAAAACTTCCTCCCACAATTGGTTATTTGACAATTGATTTTCCAAACACAGGTAGAAGTCCGATTCATGACCAAGCTGGAAAAAATCTGGATAATCTTGCAGATGCGGTTTATGAAGTACTTGAAGAATTGGCGATTTCTGAATATATACTTTGTGCACATAGTTTGAGTGGAATTTTAGCTTGCAAATTGCTCAACAAACCAATTAAGTGTCAGGCTTTAGTAGCAATTGAACCGACAACTAAAAAAGTCATGTTTGCTGATTTTTCAGAAAATCCTTATCCAGAAATGGAAGAGCAGATGAGGTTGATTGAGGAGTGTGGTCCTGAACTTTATTTTAAGAACTTAACTCAAGCCACATTTAGGCCTGAAACTAATAAAGAAATCTGGGAAATAATGCAAGAAAAAGGTTCAGAGTTGCAAAATCAAGATTCAGAATTTCAGATATCTGGAGAGATTACTGGGGAAGATTTTGAGAATTTGTCGATAGAATCTCATGTCCCTGTATTTATTTTTTGTCAGGCTTATAGAGAAAAAGAGTACAGAGAATCAGAATATTGGACTTCCAATACTAAACTCATTTTAGGAGGGAATCACCATTATTTACAATGGTCCGAATCAGAAAAAATTGCGGCTATTATTCAAGAGTTGTCAGAATAAGATGGAAAGAAGGAGAATACAGGAGACAAGATGAACTACTTTAATGTTGGGAAAATCGTTAATACGCAGGGGTTACAGGGTGAGATGCGAGTCTTGTCTGTGACGGATTTTGCAGAAGAACGGTTTAAAAAAGGGGCTGAGCTGGCCTTGTTTGATGAAAAAGATCAGTTTGTTCAAACAGTGACCATTGCTAGCCACCGTAAACAGAAGAATTTTGACATCATTAAATTCAAAGATATGTACCATATCAACGCTATCGAAAAGTATAAGGGATACAGTCTCAAGGTCGCTGAGGAAGATTTAAACGATTTAGATGATGGTGAGTTCTACTATCATGAGATTATCGGTTTGGAAGTCTATGAGGGTGATAACTTGATTGGAACCATCAAGGAAATCCTACAACCAGGTGCTAATGATGTCTGGGTGGTCAAGCGAAAAGGCAAGCGTGATTTGTTATTGCCTTATATCCCACCAGTGATTCTCAATGTTGATATTCCAAATAACCGTGTCGATGTGGAAATCTTAGAAGGGTTAGACGATGAAGATTGATATTTTAACCCTCTTTCCAGAGATGTTTTCTCCGCTAGAGCACTCAATCGTTGGAAAGGCTCGTGAAAAAGGGCTCTTGGATATCCAGTATCATAATTTTCGAGAACATGCTGAGAAGGCCCGTCACGTCGATGATGAACCATATGGAGGCGGTCAGGGGATGTTGCTCCGAGCCCAACCCATTTTCGATGCCTTTGATGCTATTGAAAAGAAAAATCCTCGCGTCATTCTCCTTGATCCAGCTGGAAAGCAGTTTGATCAGGCCTATGCTGAGGATTTGGCCAAAGAAGATGAACTGATCTTTATCTGTGGTCACTATGAGGGCTATGATGAGCGTATTAAGACCTTGGTGACAGATGAGATTTCCTTGGGGGATTATGTCTTAACTGGTGGTGAATTGGCAGCCATGACAATGATTGATGCTACGGTACGCCTGATTCCAGAAGTAATTGGCAAGGAGTCTAGCCACCAAGATGATAGTTTTTCTTCAGGCCTTCTTGAATATCCTCAGTACACACGTCCCTATGATTATCGTGGTATGGTCGTGCCAGATGTACTGATGAGTGGACACCATGAGAAGATTCGTCAGTGGCGCCTGTATGAGAGTTTAAAGAAAACCTATGAACGCAGACCGGATTTACTTGAACATTATCAACTGACAGCAGAAGAAGAAAAAATGCTGGCAGAAATCAAAGAAAACAAAGAATAAAGGAGATACCTATGCAAGTAATCAAACGTGATGGAGAAATTGCTGAATTTAATCCAGATAAGATTTACCAAGCTATCTTAAAAGCAGCCCAGACTGTCTATGTATTGACAGATGATTTACGTCAAAACCTTGCACAAGTCACTAAGAAAGTGGTTTTGGATTTGGAAGAGGCCAAGGTGGAACGTGCTACCATTAGCATGATTCAGTCTATGGTTGAACATCGTTTACTGGGTGCAGGTTACATTACCATTGCAGAACACTACATTTCCTATCGTCTACAACGTGACTTGGAAAGAAGTGGTTATGGAGATCATATCGCAGTTCATTTACATTTTGAACAAATTCGCTAAGAAAAAAGAGTGGGATGAAACAACTACATCTCACTCTTTCTTAAATCTATTTTTTTGGGCTGTTTGGACAGTTGAGGGGACAAATCGCAGGCGTTGAATATCGCTTATGCGGATAATACGGGTCACATTTTTGGCAAAATTTTTCACGATAATTTGCTGGCGTTGCTGATCGTATTTGATGATATCACCTGTAAAACTTGCCTCAGACAAGATAAGGTGAACAGCAGTTTGTTTCTGGATAGCCTCTTCAATAGTGTCTGTAAGGGAGTTGCTTTCAGTCTGGTCAGGTTGGTCATGTCCATTTAAAAAATCATGTATTTTATCTAGAACTTGCTGGAATTTATGTCTCATAGTGGCCTCCCTTCTTTTATATCAATATTATATAAAATTTTCCTAAAATCTACAAGATTTTACGAATAAACTAATGAAAGCTAAAAAAGGAGAAGAAAATGGCAGAATTTACATTTGAAATCGAAGAGCACTTGTTGACTCTTTCTGAAAACGAAAAAGGTTGGACTAAGGAAATCAACCGTGTAAGCTTTAATGGTGCCCCTGCAAAGTTTGATATTCGTGCTTGGAGTCCAGACCATACTAAAATGGGCAAAGGGATTACTCTCTCCAATGAAGAATTTCAAACCATGGTGGATGCCTTTAAAGGAAACTAAATTTTCAAAATAAAAGAAAAGGATACTGAGTCATGATAACTCGATATCCTTTTTTAGTTAGCAAAGTAAGCCTGATTTTTAAGGCGTTGAAGTAATGGACGGCTAATAAAACTAATAGCAATAATTTTACCAAGATCTGGAATGATAAAGGGAAGAACTCCCACAACAAGAGCTTTTTCAAATGCCATTCCAGCTAGAAAATGCAAGCTGAGAATCCCGCCGACAAAGACAAGGGCATCACCCAAGAGGTTTGCAAGAAATATATTGACAATCTCGCTCTTGCTGTTGGTTAGAGAGGAAGTAAGTCCAGAGTAAACGAGATAAAACCAAAGATAGCCTGCAGTAGGGCCAACTAAAGCCTGAAAACCAGCTCCACCTCCTGCAAAGACAGGAAGACCGATAGCACCTAGAAGAAGATAGAGTCCAACAGAAAGTACAGCCTCTCTCGGTCTAAAGACAGTAGCAATCAAGCCGATTGCAAAGTTTTGCAGAGTGAAGGGAACAGGTCCAATTGGAAGACTGATTTGTGCCAAAACAGCAATGAGAGCAGCCCCAATAGCAGGGATAGCATAAACGTGAGCTTTTTTCAAAATAGTTAACCTCTTTTCTGATGTATAGTAACTATTATACTCGTAGAGTAATTATTGTCAACCAATTTTTTAAAACAAGGTAACAAAAACTGTAACGGCCGATCTTGCTTACTGGTTAAGGTGGGTAATTGTTTTGTTGATTCTAAAACATCAAAAAAGAAGCAGACACATTTGTATCAGCTTCTTTTGCTTCGATTAACGCATAGTTACAAATTCTTCGGATGCAGTTGGGTGAATCGCCACAGTTGCATCAAAGTCTGCCTTGGTTGCTCCCATTTTGATAGCAACAGCAAATCCTTGAATCATTTCATCAACACCATAGCCAATTCCATGAAGTCCGACAACTTTTTCTTCTGAACCTGCTGTGATCAATTTGAAACGTGTTTCTTGACGGTTGTCAGTGCAAGCAGAGTACATAGACGTAAAGCTTGATTTGTAAACCTTGATTTGGTCTTGACCGTATTCTTTAATAGCTTGCTCTTCTGTCAAACCAACCGTTCCGATAGCAGGGTGTGAAAAGACGACAGTTGGAATAGTTGAGTAGTCCATTTTTGCAGTTGTTTTTCCGTTAAAGAGACGTTCAGATAGGGTACGCCCAGCCTTGATAGCTACTGGAGTCAGTTCTTTCTCGCCCGTTACATCACCTAGAGCATAGATTCCCTCAACAACAGTATTTTGGTATTCATCCACTTGGATAAAGCCACGTTCGTTCAGAGTTACTCCAGCTTTTTCAAGTTGCAAGCCCTTAACGTTTGGACGGCGGCCTGTAGCCCAGATAACTTGACTAGCTGTGTGACTAGTACCATCTTCGAAATGAATGGTAATGCCCTCAGCAGTTTTTTCTAACTTGGCAGGGACTTTGTGAGTATGAAGTGGCAAGTTTGTTCTTTCCATTTCCTTGACCAAACCTTCAACGATATAAGAATCAAAACTACGTAAAGGACGATCACGGCGAACAAAGAGATCTGTCTTGACACCAAAAGTGTGGAGCACGCCAGCCAATTCAACGGCAATATAACCCGCGCCTAGAATAGCAACTGACTCTGGCAATTCTTCCCAAGCAAATACATCGTCAGAAGAGCCACCTAGCTCAGCACCAGGAATATTTGGAATACTTGGATGGGCACCAGTAGCAATCACGATATGTTTAGCACGAATCAACTCACCATTTACGCTAACAGTATGAGAATCTACAAATTCAGCATGACCTTCAATCAAGTCTACTCCGTTGCGTTTAAAACTGCCATCATAAGAAGAACGAGCGCGATCGATGTAGGCTTCACGATTACGACGTAGTGTTGCAAAGTCAAAGTTAAGATCAGTAGTCTTAAAGCCGTAGTCTTCCCCAAATTGATGGAAAGTTTCAGCGATTTGCGCCCCGTACCACATGATTTTTTTAGGAACACAGCCGACATTGACGCAAGTTCCGCCTAGTTTCTTTTCCTCAATAACGGCCGCTTTGGCTCCGTGTTCACCAGCACGGTTCATGGTAGCAATTCCTCCGCTACCTCCACCGATAGCAATGATATCGTATTCTCTCATTGAAAACTCCTTTGTACTCTTTTAAATAGTAGAGTGTCATTTTTTGATAGTCATATTCTATCTTTTTTTTGATTTGATTGCAAAAATCTGCTACGTTCAAAAAAATTAAAGAAAAGGCTTGCAAAAAAGAAAAATAAAGTGTATTATATAACTAGTACAATGATTGTAAAATAAATTCCGAACAATAATTAAATCCTGAAATGTCATTATTTCGTTCTGAAATGTTATTGTTTCAAATTGATAATTTTTGTATAATATTGTTAAGAACTTTAAATCAAAAAGGAGTTTCATTATGAAAAAGAATGGTAAAGCTAAAAAGTGGCAATTGTATGCAGCAATTGGTGCTGCAAGTGTAGTTGTATTGGGTGCTGGGGGCATTTTGCTCTTTAGACAACCTTCTCAGACTGCTGTAAAAGATGAGGCTACTCATCTTGTTGTTGCCAAGGAAGGAAGCGTGGCATCCTCTGTTTTATTATCAGGGACAGTAACAGCAAAAAATGAACAATATGTTTATTTTGATGCTAGTAAGGGTGATTTAGATGAAATCCTTGTTTCTGTGGGTGATAAAGTCAGTGAAGGACAGGCTTTAGTCAAGTACAGTAGTTCAGAAGCACAGGCGGCCTATGATTCAGCGAGTCGAGCAGTAGCTAAGGCAGATCGTCATATCAACGAACTCAACCAAGCGCGAAATGAAGCCGCTTCAGCTCCTACTCCACAGTTGCCAACACCAGCAGGAGGCGAAGGAGCTGCAACCCAAACTCAAGCTGCAGTCTCAGGAAATTCGGTATCATCTATTGACGCTCAGTTGGGTGATGCCCGTGATGCTCGTGCAGATGCAGCAGCACAATTAAGTAAGGCTCAAAGTCAGTTAGATGCAATGACGGTTCTCAGTACCCTAGAGGGAACTGTGGTCGAAGTCAACCACAATGTTTCTAAATCTCCAACAGGAGCTAGCCAAGTAGTCGTTCATGTCGTAAGTAATGAAAACTTGCAAGTTAAGGGAGAACTGTCTGAATATAACCTCGCCAACCTATCTGTAGGTCAAGAAGTAACCTTTACTTCTAAAGTTTACCAAGATAAGAGCTGGACTGGTAAGATTAGCTATATCTCTGATTACCCTAAAAACAATGGCGAAGCAGCAAGTACAGCTGTAGCAGCAGGCGGTAATTCTGGCTCTAAATATCCATATACCATCGATGTTACAAGTGAAATCGGTGATTTGAAACAAGGATTCTCAGTAAGTGTTGAGGTCAAGAATAAGAGTAAAGCTATTCTGGTTCCTCTAACAAGTGTTGTGACTGAAAATGATAAGAACTATGTCTGGGTGCTTGACGAGCAGAAAAAGGCCAAGAAAGTGGAAGTTGGTTTGGGCAATGCTGATGCAGACAACCAAGAAATCACTTCAGGTCTGACAAATGGAGTCAAGGTCATCAGTAACCCAACGTCTTCTCTAGAGGAAGGAAAAGAGGTGAAGGCTGATGAAGCAACTAATTAGTCTAAAAAATATCTGCAGAAGCTACCGTAACGGTGACCAAGAACTGCAGGTTCTCAAAAATATCAACCTAGAAGTGAATGAGGGTGAGTTTGTTGCCATTATGGGACCATCTGGTTCTGGTAAGTCTACTCTCATGAATACGATTGGCATGTTGGATACACCAAGTAGTGGAGAGTATTATCTTGAAGGTCAAGAAGTGGCTGGATTGGGTGAAAAACAACTAGCTAAGGTTCGCAACCAACAAATCGGTTTTGTCTTTCAGCAGTTCTTTCTTCTATCTAAACTCAATGCTCTGCAAAATGTAGAATTGCCCTTGATTTACGCAGGAGTTTCGGCTTCAAAACGTCGCAAGTTAGCTGAGGAATATCTAGATAAGGTTGAATTGACAGAACGTAGTCATCATTTGCCTTCGGAATTATCTGGTGGTCAAAAGCAACGTGTGGCTATTGCGCGTGCCTTGGTAAACAATCCTTCTATTATCTTAGCAGACGAACCGACAGGAGCCTTGGATACCAAAACAGGGAATCAAATTATGCAACTATTGGTTGACTTGAACAAAGAAGGAAAAACTATTATCATGGTAACGCATGAGCCTGAAATCGCTGCTTATGCCAAACGTCAGATTGTCATTCGCGATGGAGTTATTTCATCTGATAGTGCTCAGTTAGAAAAGGAGGAAAACTAAGATGCAGAATCTGAAATTTGCCTTTTCATCTATCATGGCTCATAAGATGCGTTCTTTGCTTACCATGATTGGGATTATTATCGGTGTTTCATCAGTTGTTGTGATTATGGCTCTAGGTGACTCCCTATCTCGTCAACTCAACAAAGATATGACCAAATCTCAGAAGAATATTAGTGTCTTTTTCTCTTCTAAAAAAAGTAAAGATGGGTCTTTTACTCAGAAACAATCAGCTTTTACGGTTTCTGGAAAAGAAGAGGAAGTTCATGTTGAACCGCCAAAACCGCAAGAATCCTGGGTTAAAGAGGCAGCCAAACTCAAGGGAGTGGATAATTACTATGTAACCAACTCAACTAACGCCATCTTGACTTATAAAGATAAAAAGGTTGAAAATGCCAATTTGACAGGCGCGAATAGAACCTATATGGACGCTGTTAAGAATGAAATCATTGCAGGTCGTAGTCTGAGAGAGCAAGATTTCAAAGAATTTGCAAGTGTTATTTTGCTTGATGAAGAATTGTCCATTAGTTTATTTGGCTCTCCTCAAGAGGCTATTAACAAGGTTGTAGAAGTCAATGGATTTAGTTACCGGGTCATTGGGGTTTATACTAGTCCAGAGGCTAAACGTTCAAAAATATATGGTTTTGGTGGCTTGCCCATTACTACAAATACTTCCCTTGCTGCGAATTTTAATGTAGATGAAATAGCTAATATTGTCTTTCGAGTGAATGACACAAGCTTGACTCAAACTTTGGGTCCAGAATTAGCACGAAAAATGACAGAGCTTGCTGGCTTGCAACAGGGAGAATATCAAGTAGCAGATGAGTCAGCTGCATTCGCAGAAATTCAACAATCGTTTAGTTTTATGACGACGGTTATTAGCGCCATTGCAGGAATTTCTCTCTTTGTTGGAGGAACTGGTGTTATGAACATTATGCTAGTTTCGGTGACAGAGCGTACCCGTGAGATTGGTCTTCGTAAGGCTTTGGGTGCAACGCGTGCTAATATTTTAATTCAGTTTTTGATTGAATCTATGATTTTGACCTTACTAGGTGGAGTCATTGGTCTAACCATTGCGACAGGTTTAACCGCTATAGCTGGTATGCTTTTACAAGGTTTGATTGCGGGTATAGAAGTTGGAGTATCAATTCCAGTTGCCCTATTTAGTCTTGCAGTTTCGGCTAGCGTAGGTATGATTTTTGGAGTCTTGCCAGCCAACAAGGCATCGAAACTTGATCCAATCGAAGCCCTTCGTTATGAATAAAATCAACAAGATGGACACTCGTCTATCTTGTTTTTGTATAGATTTCCCTATCGAAAATCCTTAAAAATGTGATATAATGAAGTGTTAGAAAAACAGGTTTCATTTGCCTGGAAAGGAAAAATTATGTCTGAAAAGAATTTTTATATTACAACGCCGATTTACTATCCATCTGGTAAACTTCATATCGGTTCTGCCTACACAACCATCGCTTGTGATGTCCTAGCACGTTACAAACGCCTGATGGGCTACGATGTCTTTTATTTGACAGGTCTTGATGAGCATGGTCAGAAAATCCAGCAGAAAGCAGAAGAAGCTGGCATTACACCTCAAGCCTATGTTGATGGAATGGCAGTTGGAGTTAAAGAACTCTGGCAATTACTCGATATCTCATACGATAAGTTTATTCGCACAACTGATGACTACCATGAAAAAGTAGTGGCGCAAGTCTTTGAACGCTTGCTGGCTAAAGATGATATTTATTTGGGTGAATATTCTGGTTGGTACTCAGTCTCAGATGAAGAATTCTTTACAGAAAGCCAGCTCGCAGAAGTATTCCGTGATGAAGCTGGAAATGTGACTGGCGGTATTGCTCCATCAGGTCACGAAGTGGAATGGGTTTCTGAGGAATCATACTTCCTTCGCCTCAGCAAATACCAAGATCGTTTGGTAGACTTTTTCAAAGCCCATCCTGAATTTATCACTCCAGATGGTCGTCTGAATGAAATGCTTCGCAACTTCATTGAGCCAGGTTTAGAGGATTTGGCGGTATCTCGTACCACCTTTACCTGGGGTGTACCAGTCCCATCAAATCCAAAACACGTTGTCTATGTTTGGTTTGATGCTCTACTCAACTATGTGACAGCTCTTGGCTACGATCAAGACGAACACGCTAACTTTGACAAGTTCTGGAACGGAACAGTCTTCCATATGGTTGGAAAAGACATCCTTCGTTTTCACTCAATCTACTGGCCAATCCTTCTTATGATGTTGGATATCAAATTGCCAGAACGTTTGATTGGTCATGGTTGGTTTGTCATGAAAGACGGAAAGATGTCTAAATCTAAAGGGAATGTTGTCTATCCTGAAATGTTGATAGAGCGTTTTGGACTAGATCCACTTCGTTACTACCTCATGCGTAGCCTTCCAGTTGGTTCAGACGGAACCTTTACTCCGGAAGACTATGTTGGCCGTATCAATTATGAATTGGCTAATGACCTTGGAAACCTCCTCAACCGTACTGTTTCTATGATTAACAAGTACTTTGATGGACAAATTCCAGCCTATGTAGAGGGCGTGACAGAGTTTGATCATGCTCTTGCTGAGGTTGCAGAACAATCAATCGCAGACTACCATACACACATGGAAGCAGTTGACTACCCACGTGCACTTGAAGCAGTCTGGACTCTTATTTCACGTACGAATAAATACATCGACGAGACAGCTCCATGGGTCTTGGCCAAGGATGAAGCTCTTCGTGACCAATTAGCAAGTGTTATGAGTCACTTGGCAGCCAGCCTTCGTGTTGTAGCTCACTTGATTGAACCGTTTATGATGGAAACCAGTCGTGCAGTTTTGACTCAACTTGGTTTAGCAGAAGTTGCTAGCCTTGAGAACTTGAGCTTGGCTGACTTCCCTGCAGGTGTAACTGTAGTTGCCAAAGGAACACCAATCTTCCCACGTCTGGATATGGAAGAAGAAATCGCCTATATCAAGGAACAAATGGAAGGCAACAAACCAGCAGTCGAAAAAAAGTGGAACCCAGACGAAGTTGAACTCAAACTAAACAAGGAAGAAATCAAGTTTGAAGACTTTGACAAGGTCGAAATCCGTGTCGCAGAAGTCAAAGAAGTGTCTAAAGTAGAAGGTTCAGATAAGTTGCTTCAATTCCGCTTGGATGCTGGTGATGGTGAAGATCGTCAAATCCTTTCAGGAATTGCCAAATACTATCCAAACGAACAAGAATTGGTCGGCAAGAAAGTTCAAATCGTTGCTAACCTCAAACCTCGTAAAATGATGAAGAAATATGTCAGCCAAGGGATGATCCTATCAGCTGAACATGATGGACAATTAACCCTTCTTACAGTTGATTCAGCTGTACCAAACGGAAGTGTGATTGGGTAAAAATAGAGGCTCTATAATATTTGAATCTTTGTCTTGTTTCATGGGTTTAAGAAGATAACATGGAGTGAAATATAGTCAAAAAGCCGTTGCAAAGCGGTTTTTTGTTATAATTAATTGAAGAATGTAGAATCAAAGGAGAAAAATTTGATGAGATACATAACTCTTGGTCAAGGTGACAAAGAATTATCAGAAATTGTTCTCGGAATGATGAGAATAGAAGATAAGTCTGTAAAAGAAGTTGAAGAGCTTGTAGAAACAGCACTGTCTGTTGGAATCAATGCTTTTGACTTGGCTGATATTTATGGTCGTGGTCGTTGTGAAGAACTGTTAGGTCTTGTCCTAAAAAATCGTCAAGATTTAAGAGAAGAGATGTGGATTCAGTCAAAATGTGGAATTCGCATTGAAGAATTTACCTATTTTGATTTTTCTAAGGACTATATTATAAAATCAGTTGACGGAATTTTGCAAAGATTGAAGATAGATCATCTAGATAGCTTGCTCCTTCATCGACCAGATGCTTTGATGGAATCTGACCAAGTAGCAGAAGCCTTTGATCTCCTTTATAAACAAGGTAAGGTTCGAAATTTTGGAGTTTCTAATCAAAATCCTATGATGATGGAGTTGCTTAAAAAAGATGTCAAGCAGCCGTTAGCTGTTAATCAGCTACAATTGAGTGCGGCTTTTACACCAGGATTCGAATCAGGTTTTCATGTTAATATGGAAGATAGTCAAGCAGCTATGCGAGATGGCAGCATTTTTGAATATTGCAAATTACACGATGTGGTCATTCAAGCATGGTCTGTCTTACAATTCGGGTATTTTAAAGGGAACTTTGTTGGAAATGAGAAATTTCAATCTTTGAATCAAGTACTTGATCGTTTAGCTTTTAAATATGGAGTAACCTCTTCAACTATTGCCATTTCTTGGATATTGCGTTATCCAGCAAAAATGCAGGCAGTCGTAGGTACAACAAATCCTAAGCACTTGAGAGAAGTTAGCCAAGCGGCAAACTTTAGCTTAACAAGAAAAGAATGGTATGAAATTTATCTTGCTGCAGGGAATAATTTGCCGTAAGTAGAAGCAGATGTAAATAAATCACAGTCAAAAAGCCGTTTTAAAGCGGTTTTTTTGTTATAATGAAGGGGAGAATTATTGATATTAAAGGAGAAAAACATGACATTTGAAGAAATTCTACCTGGATTAAAGGCTAAGAAAAAATATGTACGAACTGGTTGGGGAGGTGCTGAAAACTATGTCCAACTTTTTGACACCATTGAACAAAACGGGGTTGCACTTGAAGTGACACCTTATTTCCTAATTAACGTGTCTGGAGAAGGAGAAGGTTTTTCCATGTGGAGCCCGACACCTTGTGATGTTTTGGCGACGGATTGGGTAGAAGTCCATGACTAAACGTGTACTCATTACAGGAGTGAGTTCAGGAATTGGCCTGGCTCAAGCTCAACTTTTTTTAGAGAATAACTATCAAGTTTATGGAGTGGACCAAGGTGAAAATCCACTCTTACAGGGTGATTTCCATTTTTTACAGAGAGATTTAACTTTGGACTTGGAGCCTATTTTTGACTGGTGTCCTCAGGTTGATGTTTTGTGCAATACTGCTGGAGTTTTGGATGATTATAAACCCCTATTGGAACAATCAGCGCAGGAAATTCAAGAGATTTTTGAAATTAACTACGTTACTCCAGTAGAGTTGACTCGGCATTATTTGACTCAAATGTTGGAGAATAAAAAAGGGATTATTATCAACATGTGCTCTATCGCTTCGAGTCTAGCAGGAGGTGGTGGTCACGCCTATACTTCATCTAAGCATGCTTTGGCAGGATTTACCAAGCAGTTGGCTCTAGACTATGCTGGAGCTGGGATTCAGATCTTTGGTATCGCTCCAGGAGCAGTCAAGACAGCTATGACTGCTGCGGATTTTGAGCCAGGTGGTTTAGCGGACTGGGTGGCTAGTGAAACACCAATCAAGCGCTGGATTGAGCCAGAGGAAATAGCAGAGATTAGCCTTTTCTTAGCAAGTGGGAAAGCGAGTGCCATGCAAGGACAAATTCTGACAATAGATGGCGGATGGTCTTTGAAGTAGGAGGATCTGATGGAAATCAAAAGACACTTTGGAGTCTACGCTGTTTGCTTTGAAAATGGGAAGTTACTCTGCATTGAAAAAACGAGAGGCCCTTATCGACATCGGTATGATCTACCTGGAGGCAGACAGCAACTTGGTGAAGGACTGACGGAAACGCTGACTAGAGAAGTTATGGAAGAGACGGGATATGCTGTTAGAAGCTACTCCAATCCTCGAATCTACGATATTTTTGTCAGGGAAGAATTAAAAAATGTTATGGTTCACCATGTCATGGCCTTGTATGATGTTGAAATGAATGAGGAGGCACCTCAAGTTACGATTTCGGAAGCTGTATCTGATGGTGCGAATGATTCGCTGGGATATGTTTGGATGGATATTCAAAAAATCACAGAAGAAAATGCATCGCCATTAGTCTTGAAGGTTAAGACTGAATTATTAGGATTTCCAGAACTGGACAAGACTTCTTACATGAATTGGAAGGTGAATGATGAGAAACCAACTTGCCCTTAGTGGAGAAAAAATTCTTGAAAAAGTTTACCCACAACTATTTCACCACATTGGAATGATTCGTGGGGAGTATTTGTCGAGAGAGATCAACCAAAACATCCTGTTACCAAGTTGTCAGGAATTTGTAAAAGATTATCTAAACACTATTTGCTTCTTGTACTCAGATGAAGAGGTATGGTATCGTTTTTCTGAATTAACGAATACAGAAGCTAATTGTCTAAAGGGGACTAAAGAGTATTTTGATGAAAATCATCCCTTATTTGGATATAGAGGAACTAGGCGTTTGCTGGCGTGTCCGGATGAATTTCAGGCTGAAGCACATGTCGTTACAGAAGTTTATCAAAATAATCCCAATCTATCTATTATCTTTCCTTTTGTCAATGATGCTGAGCAGTTAAAGCAAGCTATTACAGTATTGCGTCAGCAGGGTTTTACTGGGAAAATCGGCACAATGATTGAATTGCCGTCAGCGTATTTTGACTTAGATAGGATACTGGAAACGGGCATTTCAAAGATTGTAGTTGGAATGAATGATTTGACTTCTTTTATTTTTGCCACTGTGAGAAACAGTCAATGGCATGATATGGAAAGTCCAATTATGTTAGATATGCTAAGAGATATGCAGGATAAAGCAAGGATGAAAAAGATTGACTTTGCTGTAGCAGGCTATCTGAATGATTCTTTCATACAAAAAATGAATCAGTTGAGTATCAAGTGCATTATTCACTACAGTTCTATTCCAGAGATATTTGATTTAGAAATTGGCTATCCAGACCATCTCAAACATATAAAAGAAGAAAGTAAGAAATTACAAAGGAGCGCCCATGACACCGCAAGAAATGTGGAATGCCTACAAGAAAATTAACCCCTCTATAGGAGATGAAATCGATGCTTGGGCTTTTGGAGTGGAACCAGACCTTTTAGCAGATTTGGTTTTAAGAGGCGAAAAGACTGCAACAGCTTCAGCCTACGACCTCTATGCACTAGAAGCCGAGTCTCTTCCTCAAGAAGGAACTTTTGATGTCATTTTAGATAGTCAAAATCAGGCTGTCTGTATTGTCGAAATTACAAAGGTTTCTGTCCAGCCCTTCAATCAAGTTTCTGCTCAACATGCCTATAAGGAAGGTGAGGGAGACAAATCACTTACCTATTGGCGTCAGGTTCATGAGGATTTTTTCACAGACTGTTTGGGTGAAGCAGGACTGACTTTTACACCTGAAAGCAAGGTTGTTTTAGAAGAATTTCGCAAGGTCTACCCACTGTAGACTGTTAGACGGAAGAAAGTTTTGGAAATCGCCGTCCAATCCTTTTTTCTCCAGCAAAACATGATATAATAAGTTTGTTTGAAGAAGAGCAGCAGCTCTTAAACTTAGAATAGGAGAAAATTATGCAAGCAGTTGAACATTTTATTAAGCAATTTGTTCCTGAACATTATGATTTATTTTTAGACTTGAGTCGTGAGACCAAGACGTTTTCAGGGAAAGTGACCATCACTGGGCAAGCACAGAGTGACAGCATTTCCCTTCATCAAAAAGACTTGGAAATCGCTTCTGTAGAAGTTGCAGGGGAAGCTCGCCCATTTACAGTTGACCATGAAAATGAAGCCCTTCATATCGAATTGGCTGAGGCTGGTCAAGTTGACTTGGTTATTGCCTTTTCAGGAAAAATCACGGATAACATGACTGGGATTTACCCTTCTTATTACACAGTTGACGGAGTCAAGAAGGAAGTCTTGTCTACTCAATTCGAGAGCCATTTTGCGCGCGAAGCCTTCCCGTGTGTGGATGAGCCAGAAGCCAAAGCAACTTTTGATCTCGCTCTTCGTTTTGACCAAGCAGAAGGTGAGTTAGCCTTGTCTAACATGCCAGAAATCGAAGTGGAAAACCGTAAGGAAACAGGTATCTGGAAGTTTGAGACAACACCTCGCATGTCTTCTTACTTGTTAGCCTTTGTCGCCGGTGATTTGCAAGGTGTGACCGCTAAAACTAAAAATGGTACCCTTGTAGGTGTTTACTCAACCAAAGCTCACCCACTTTCTAACCTTGATTTCTCACTGGATATTGCTGTTCGCTCTATCGAGTTTTACGAAGATTACTATGGAGTTAAATACCCAATCCCTCAATCTCTCCACATCGCCCTTCCTGACTTTTCAGCTGGTGCTATGGAAAACTGGGGTCTTGTGACCTACCGTGAAGTTTACTTGGTTGTGGATGAGAACTCTACCTTTGCCAGCCGTCAACAAGTTGCCCTTGTTGTGGCCCATGAATTGGCTCACCAATGGTTTGGTAACCTGGTAACTATGAAATGGTGGGATGACCTTTGGCTCAATGAAAGCTTTGCTAACATGATGGAGTACGTCTGTGTGGATGCTATTGAACCAAGCTGGAATATCTTTGAAGATTTCCAAACAGGTGGTGTTCCGTCTGCCTTGAAACGTGATGCGACTGATGGTGTTCAGTCTGTTCACGTCGAAGTGAAACATCCAGATGAAATCAATACGCTCTTTGACGGAGCTATCGTCTATGCCAAAGGAAGTCGCCTCATGCACATGCTTCGTCGTTGGCTAGGTGATGCCGATTTTGCCAAAGGTTTGCATGCCTACTTTGAAAAACATCAATACAGCAATACAATTGGTCGTGACCTTTGGGATGCCCTTGGTCACGCGTCTGGACGTGATGTCGCAGCCTTTATGGATTCTTGGTTGGAACAACCTGGTTACCCAGTTCTTACTGTCAAAGTTGAAAATGATGTCTTGAAGATTTCGCAAAAGCAATTCTTCATCGGTGAGCACGAAGATAAGAACCGTCTCTGGGTTGTGCCACTAAACAGCAACTGGAAAGGCTTGCCTGATACACTCGAAACTGAAAGCATCGAAATCCCTGGCTACGCAGCCCTTCTTGCTGAAAATGACGGAGCTCTTCGTTTCAATACTGAAAATACAGCCCACTACATTACCGACTATCAAGGAGTCTTGTTGGATGCAGTTCTTGCTGACCTAGTTGAGCTTGATAACACAAGTAAACTGCAGATCGTTCAAGAACGTCGTTTGCTTGCTGAAGCAGGGCACATTTCTTATGCAGACTTGCTTCCAGTCCTTGATAAACTTGCTAAAGAAGAATCTTACCTTGTCGTTTCAGCTGTTTCTCAAGTAATTTCTGCCCTTGAGCGCTTTATCGATGAAGGAACAGAAGCTGAAAGAGCCTTCAAAGCTTTGGTTGCTAAATTGGCTCGTCACAACTATGACCGTCTTGGTTTTGAAGCTAAAGATGGTGAATCAGATGAGGATGAATTGGTTCGTCAGTTGGCTGTTTCTATGATGATTCGCTCAAATGATGCAGAAGCTAGCCAAGTCGCTAGCCAAATCTTCGCGGCTCACAAGGAGAATCTTGCAGGACTTCCAGCAGCTATTCGCTCACAAGTTCTGATCAATGAGATGAAACATCATGAGACTAAAGACTTGTTAGCACTTTATCTTGATACTTATACTCACGCAACAGATGCTGTCTTTAAACGCCAGTTGGCAGCAGCTCTTGCATACAGTACAGATGCGGATAATATCCAAAACTTGATTGCTGCTTGGAAGGACAAATTTGTGGTCAAACCACAAGACTTGTCTGCTTGGTACTTCCAGTTCTTAAGCCATCAAGCAACTCAGGAAACAGCATGGTCTTGGGCGCGTGAAAACTGGGCTTGGATTAAGGCAGCCCTTGGAGGAGATATGAGCTTTGATAGCTTTGTTATCCTTCCTGCTCACGTATTTAAGACTCAGCAACGCTTCGCAGAGTACAAGGAATTCTTTGAACCGCAACTTTCTGACCTTGCTCTTAGCCGTAACATCGGTATGGGAATCAAGGAAATTGCAGCGCGTGTTGACTTGATTAACCGTGAAAAAGCTGCAGTGGAAGCAGTCGTTCTTCAATACGGAAATGCATAAATAAGCCTAAAATAAAAAGAAAACTCAGCTATCTCATGTAAAATGCAGAGAGTTGAGTTTTTTTTAAGGCAAATTTGGTATAATGGTTTTATTAAGGAGGAGTTTCTCATGATAAAAATCTTATTGGTTGAGGATGACCTAGGCCTGTCAAATTCAGTATTTGACTTTTTAGACGATTTTGCGGATGTCATGCAGGTATTTGATGGGGAGGAAGGTCTCTACGAAGCTGAAAGTGGCGTCTATGACTTGATTTTGCTCGATTTAATGTTACCTGAAAAAAATGGCTTCCAAGTCTTGAAAGAATTGCGTGAAAAGGGGATTACGACTCCAGTTCTGATCATGACCGCCAAGGAAAGTTTGGATGACAAGGGACATGGATTTGAACTGGGAGCGGATGATTATCTGACCAAACCTTTCTACCTAGAAGAACTCAAAATGCGGATTCAAGCCCTTCTCAAACGTTCAGGTAAATTTAATGAAAACACCTTGACTTATGGAAATATTGTGGTTAATTTGTCAACTAATACCGTTAAAGTCGAAGATACTCCTGTCGAATTGTTGGGGAAAGAGTTCGATTTATTAGTTTATTTCCTTCAAAATCAAAATGTTATTTTGCCTAAGACTCAGATTTTTGATCGTCTATGGGGATTTGATAGTGATACAACGATTTCGGTTGTCGAAGTCTATGTTTCAAAAGTCCGTAAGAAATTAAAAGGAACCACTTTTGCAGAGAATTTGCAAACCTTGCGCAGTGTTGGGTATATTTTAAAAGATGTTCAGTAAACTAAAAAAAACATGGTATGCGGATGACTTTAGTTATTTTATCCGTAACTTTGGTGTATTCACTCTGATTTTCTCTACCATGACTCTGATTATTTTGCAGGTCATGCACTCGAGTCTCTATACTTCGGTGGATGATAAGCTTCATGGACTAAGTGAAAATCCTCAAGCAGTTATTCAGCTTGCTGTAAATAGGGCAACAGAAGAGATTAAAGATTTAGAGAATGCCGCTACAGATACTAGCAAGACTGAGATAAAACCCAATGTCAGTTCCAACACAGAAGTCATTCTTTTTGATAAGAATTTTACCCAGCTCCTTTCTGGAAATCGATTTTTGGGATTGGATAAGATTAAGTTAGAGAAGAAAGAACTAGGACATATCTATCAGATTCAGGTTTTTAATAGCTATGGACAAGAAGAAATCTATCGTATGATTTTGATGGAAACCAATATCAGTTCGGTTTCAACCAATATCAAGTATGCAGCTGTCTTGATTAATACCAGTCAGTTGGAGCAGGCTAGTCAAAAGCATGAGCAATTGATTGTGATTGTGATGGCTAGTTTCTGGATTTTGTCTTTACTTGCCAGTCTCTATCTAGCTAGGGTCAGTGTTCGGCCCCTGCTTGAGAGCATGCAGAAGCAACAGTCCTTTGTGGAAAATGCCAGTCATGAGTTACGAACTCCACTTGCAGTTTTGCAAAATCGTTTAGAGACCCTTTTTCGTAAGCCAGAAGCAACCATTATGGATGTGAGCGAAAGCATTGCGTCTAGTTTGGAAGAAGTCCGAAATATGCGTTTTTTGACGACAAACTTGCTGAACTTAGCTCGGAGAGATGATGGGATTAAGCCGGAACTTGCAGAAGTTCCAACCAGTTTTTTCAATACGACTTTCACAAACTATGAGATGATTGCTTCTGAAAATGACCGTGTCTTTCGTTTTGAAAATCGGATCCATCGAACGATTGTCACAGATCAACTTCTTTTGAAACAACTGATGACCATCCTATTTGATAATGCCATCAAATATACTGAGGAGGATGGTGAAATTGATTTTCTTATCTCAGCGACTGATCGTAATCTTTATTTGCTAGTTTCCGACAATGGAGTCGGTATTTCAGCAGAAGATAAGAAGAAAATATTTGACCGCTTTTATCGAGTGGATAAGGCTAGAACCCGTCAAAAAGGTGGTTTTGGGTTAGGATTATCCCTAGCCAAGCAAATTGTAGATGCCCTAAAAGGAACCATTACTGTTAAAGATAATAAACCAAAGGGAACAATCTTTGAAGTGAAGATTGCCATCCACACACCATCTAAAAAGAAAAAATAAAAATATCGCTCCAGATGGGGCGATATTTTGGATTTATCTTCTACGTTTTTGTTTGATGATAAAGCGCTGAACTTTTAAGACAAGTAAGCTGGATCCGATTGCTGCGGCAAAGGCAAGAGCAGGTGATAATTTTAATGCTAAAAAGATAAAACTAAAGATAGCAATACAGATACAAAAAACAGCGATATTAACAAAAAATAGGATTTCCTTGAGATTGGCATCAGACTGCGCTTCAGGTGTATAATCTTGATAGCGAGGAACCTGCTGGCTTAATTCTTCTTGATAGTCTACCTCATAGGATTGTAATTTTCTTACGGGCATTATTCTCTCCTTAACAGTACATACCTATTTTATCATTTTTTCAGCAGAGAATTATTACAGAAAGGTTACAATAAGAATAAAGTCCCTTTTCATTTTTAAAGAATGGCTGATTTTCCAGAAATGTGGTATAATTTTTCTTATGGAAAAGATTATCATTACAGCAACTGCTGAAAGTATTGAACAAGTTAAACAACTGCTCGAAGCTGGCGTAGACCGTATCTATGTCGGTGAGAAAGATTTTGGCCTTCGTCTGCCAACGACCTTTAGTTATGACCAATTGCGTGAAATCGCTAAGTTGGTTCATGATGCTGGTAAGGAATTGATCGTTGCGGTTAATGCACTCATGCACCAAGACATGATGGATCGTATCAAGCCATTCCTTGATTTCTTGGAAGAAATCAAGACAGACTACATTACGATTGGGGATGCAGGTGTCTTTTACGTAGTCAACCGCGATGGTTATTCCTTTAAGACCATCTACGATGCTTCAACCATGGTAACTAGCAGTCGCCAGATTAACTTCTGGGGACAAAAGGCTGGCGCATCTGAGGCTGTTTTGGCGCGTGAAATTCCATCTGCTGAACTCTTCAAAATGCCAGAGATTTTGGAAATTCCTGCTGAAGTTTTGGTTTACGGAGCTAGCGTTATTCACCATTCTAAGCGTCCTCTCTTGCAAAACTATTATAACTTTACACATATCGATGACGAAAAGACGCGCAAGCGTGACCTCTTCTTGGCTGAGCCAAGTGACCCAGAGAGCCACTATTCCATTTTTGAAGACAATCATGGGACCCACATCTTTGCCAACAATGACCTTGATTTGATGACCAAATTGACAGAATTGGTGGAACATGGCTTTACTCACTGGAAACTAGAAGGTCTCTATACACCTGGTCAGAACTTTGTTGAGATTGCAAAACTCTTTATCCAAGCGCGTAGCTTGATTCAAGAGGGTAACTTTAGCCATGACCAAGCCTTCTTGCTGGATGAAGAAGTTCGTAAACTTCACCCTAAAAACCGTTTCCTTGATACAGGATTTTATGACTACGATCCTGACATGGTTAAATAAAGTAAATGATTCGTTGAGAGAAGGAAGATGCAAACATTTCTTCTCTCAATTTTTCTTATTCTCCAATATTTTCAAAGAATTAGTAGGCTAGGATGCTCTGTTTGCTGGAATTTTTAATACAAGTAACCTTCTCGAGTTTGAAAATTATCCCATGTTTGCAGGTGCCAAATGGCCCTTTTTTTGGTATAATTTTTTATAATGAAAACGATTGGTAATCGCTATGTTGTGGTGGATTTAGAGGCAACTAGCACAGGTAGTAAGGCTAAAATTATCCAAGTGGGAATTGTCGTGATTGAGGATGGAAAAATCGTCGATCACTATACGACAGATGTCAATCCACATGAACCCTTGGATGCTCATATAAAAGAACTGACAGGATTGACAGACCAACGTCTGGCGCAAGCACCTGATTTTTCGCAAGTTGCTAGAAAAATCTTTGACTTGGTGGAGGATGGGATTTTTGTAGCCCATAATGTTCAGTTTGATGCCAATCTCTTGGCGGAAAATTTATTTTTTGAAGGCTATGAACTAAGAAATCCTCGTGTTGACACGGTCGAATTGGCTCAGGTCTTTTTTCCTAAACTGGAAAAATATAGTTTGCCGATATTGTGTCGAGAATTAGGAATTCCTCTAAAACACGCTCACACAGCCCTTTCAGATGCCCAAGCTACTGCGGAATTACTCCTTTTTCTACGAGAAAAGATGGCACAGCTTCCTAAAGGTCTCTTGGAACGCCTGCTGGAAATGGCTGACGCCCTCTTATATGAGTCCTACCTGGTTATTGAAGAAATTTATCGCAGCCAATCTATCCTGAGTTCTCTAGACTTGGTCGAAGTTCAAAGACTGTATTTCAAGAAAACTGGAGCTCCCCTGGAGTCACGAAAACTATCTCAGGATTTTTCTAAAAATATTTCTCTGTTGAACCTTGAAGTGAGGGAGGAACAAGAAAGTTTTGCTAAAGAGGTTGGCTTGCTATTGAAAGATGAGCCTGTCTCTCTGATTCAAGCTCCGACAGGGATTGGTAAAACTTATGGATATCTCTTACCTGCGTTGTCCCAAGTGGAAAATCGTCAGATTGTCCTTAGCGTTCCGACAAAGATTCTTCAAAATCAAATCATGGAAGAAGAAGGTAAACGTCTCAAGGAAGTGTTCCATATAGATATTCATAGTTTAAAGGGACCACACAATTATCTGAAGTTGGATGCCTTTTATCGTTCCTTGCAGGAAAATGATGAAAATCGCTTATTTAGACGCTTTAAAATGCAACTCTTGGTCTGGCTGACAGAGACAGAGACAGGAGATTTGGATGAAATTGGGCAACTTTACCGTTACCAACATTTTCTAGCAGACCTTCGTCATGACGGGAATTTATCATCTCAAAGCTTATTTGTGACGGAAGATTTCTGGAAACGAAGTCAAGAAAGGGCACAAGCCTGTAAGCTTTTAGTGACCAATCATGCCTATCTTGTAACCAGACTTGAAGATAATCCTGAATTTGTCAGTGACCGTTTATTGATTATTGATGAAGTCCAAAAAGTTTTGTTGGCTCTAGAAAATCTGCTTCAAGAGTCCTACGATATCCAGTCTATTATTGATTTAGTTGATAAGGCTTTGGTAGGAGAAGAAAACAGAATTCAACAACGAATACTAGAAAGTATTCGCTTTGAGTGTCTCTATTTGATAGAGCAATTTCAGTCTGGCAAATCTAGGAAAAATATCTTAGATTCTCTGGCCAATCTTCACCAGTATTTTTCAGAATTAAAAGTAGAGGGCTTTGAGGAACTGGTTCGCTATTTTACGGCTGAAGGTGATTACTGGCTTGAAGCAACTGAAACGAGTCAAAAGAAAATTCAGATTTCTTCTACAAAATCAGGCCGTATTCTTCTATCTTCTTTAGTGCCTGATTCATGTCAAGTCTTGGGAGTGTCGGCTACTCTTGAGATTAGTCAGAGAGTTTCTTTGGCAGACCTGTTAGGCTATCCCGAAGCTAAATTTGTTAAGATTGAAGCTGGTAAAAAACAGGATCAAGAAGTGGTCTTGGTCAAGGATTTTCCCTTGGTAACAGAAACCTCCTTAGAAGTTTATGCTCAAGAGGTAGCTAATTTGCTGATGGATGTTCAAGCTTTCCAACAACCGATTTTAGTTCTCTTTACTTCTAAAGACATGCTTCTAGCAGTATCGGATTTACTTCCAGTTAGTCATTTGGCTCAGTATAAAAATGGGGATGTTCATCAGCTTAAGAAACGTTTTGAAAAAGGTGAACAACAAATCCTGCTTGGTGCAGCAAGTTTCTGGGAGGGAGTTGATTTTTCAAGTCATCCTTTTGTGATTCAAGTTGTACCAAGACTTCCTTTTCAAAATCCTCAAGAGCCCTTGACGAAAAAGATTAATCAGGAACTGAATCAAGAAGGGGAAAATGCCTTTTATGATTATCAATTGCCAATGGCCATTATTCGTTTAAAGCAGGCTTTAGGAAGAAGTATGAGACGCGAACACCAACGTTCCTTAACTCTTATTTTGGATAGGAGAATTGTCGGAAAGCGATATGGCAAACAAATTGTAACTTCTCTAGCAAAAGAAGCGACTGTTAAAACCGTCTCTCAATCCGAAGTTGATGAGGCTATTGATAAATTTTTAAATGAACTTTGATAAATAGTATTGTATGAAAGTATAAGGTTAGTGTATATGAAACGTTCTCTCGACTCTAGAGTCGATTATAGTTTGCTCTTGCCAGTGTTTTTTCTACTGGTTATTGGCGTGGTGGCTATTTATATAGCCGTTAGTCATGATTATCCAAACAATATTTTGCCCATTTTAGGACAGCAGGTCGCATGGATTGCCTTGGGGCTTGTGATTGGTTTTGTGGTCATGCTCTTTAATACTGAATTTCTTTGGAAGGTGACACCCTTTCTATATATTTTAGGCTTGGGACTTATGGTCTTGCCGATTGTCTTTTATAATCCAAGCTTAGTTGCATCAACGGGTGCCAAAAACTGGGTATCGGTAAATGGTGTTACCTTGTTCCAACCGTCAGAATTTATGAAGATATCCTATATCCTCATGTTGGCTCGTGTGATTGTCCAGTTTACCAAAAAACATAAGGAATGGAGACGCACAGTTCCGCTGGACTTCTTGTTGATTTTCTGGATGATTCTCTTTACCATTCCAGTCCTAGTTCTTTTGGCACTTCAAAGTGACTTGGGGACGGCCTTAGTTTTTGTGGCTATTTTCTCAGGAATCGTTTTATTATCGGGCGTTTCTTGGAAAATTATTATCCCAGTATTTGTGACTGCTGTAACAGGAATTGCTGGTTTTCTAGCCATCTTTATCAGCAAGGACGGTCGGGCTTTTCTCCATCAACTGGGCATGCCGACCTACCAAATCAATCGTATCTTGGCTTGGCTTAATCCATTTGACTTTGCCCAAACAACTACTTACCAACAGGCTCAAGGACAGATTGCCATTGGAAGCGGTGGCTTATTTGGTCAAGGATTTAATGCTTCGAATCTGCTTATTCCAGTTCGTGAGTCTGATATGATTTTTACGGTCATTGCAGAAGATTTTGGCTTTATTGGCTCTGTCCTTGTTATCGCCCTTTATCTCATGCTGATTTACCGTATGTTGAAGATTACTCTTAGATCAAATAACCAGTTCTACACCTATATTTCCACAGGTTTGATTATGATGTTGCTCTTCCATATCTTTGAGAATATCGGTGCCGTGACAGGTTTGCTTCCTTTGACGGGTATTCCCTTGCCTTTTATTTCTCAAGGGGGATCGGCTATTATCAGTAATCTGATTGGTGTGGGCTTACTTTTATCTATGAGTTACCAGACCAATCTAGCTGAAGAAAAGAGCGGAAAAGTCCCATTCAAGCGGAAAAAGGTTGTATTAAAACAAATCAAATAAGGAGAAAATCATGGTAAAAGTAGCAGTTATGTTAGCTCAAGGCTTTGAAGAAATTGAAGCTTTGACAGTTGTAGATGTCTTGCGTCGTGCAAATATTACTTGTGATATGGTTGGTTTTGAAGAGCAAGTGACTGGTTCGCATGCAATCCAAGTCAGAGCAGATCGTGTCTTTGATGGCGATTTATCAGACTATGATATGATTGTTCTTCCTGGAGGGATGCCTGGTTCTGCACATTTACGCGATAATCAGGCCTTGATTCAAGAATTGCAAAGCTTCGAGCAAGAAGGGAAGAAACTGGCAGCCATTTGTGCTGCACCAATTGCCCTCAATCAAGCAGAGCTATTGAAAAACAAGCAGTACACTTGTTATGACGGTGTTCAAGAGCAAATTCTTGATGGTCACTACGTCAAGGAAACAGTAGTGGTAGATGGTCAATTGACAACCAGTCGAGGCCCTTCAACAGCCCTTGCCTTTGCCTACGAGCTGGTAGAGCAATTAGGAGGAGACGCAGAGACTTTACGAACAGGAATGCTCTATCGAGATGTCTTTGGTAAAAATCAGTAAAACGGGAGTCAAACTCTCGTTTTTTTATGTGGAAAACTCAGGGAAATCATCGCTTTTTTAAGGAAAAAATGGTATAATGAAAGCTATGAAATATCACGATTATATCTGGGATTTAGGTGGAACTTTACTAGATAATTACGAAACTTCAACAGCTGCCTTTGTTGAAACATTGGCATTGTATGGCATCACACAAGACCATGACAGTGTCTATCAAGCTTTAAAGGTTTCTACTGATTTTGCGATTGAGACATTCGCTCCCAACTTAGAGCATTTTTTAGAAAAATACAAGGAAAATGAAGCCAGAGAGCTTGAACACCCGATTTTATTTGATGGAGTTTCTGACTTATTGGAGGACATTTCAAATCAAGGTGGGCGTCATTTCTTAGTTTCTCACAGAAATGATCAGGTCTTGGAAATTTTAGAAAAAACCTCTATAGCAGCTTATTTTACGGAAGTAGTGACTTCTAGCTCAGGTTTTAAGAGAAAGCCAAATCCTGAGTCTATGATTTATTTAAGAGAAAAATATCAGATTGGCTCTGGTCTTGTCATTGGTGATCGACCGATTGATATCGAAGCAGGTCAATCTGCAGGACTGGATACCCACTTGTTTACCAGTATCGTGAATTTAAGACAAGTATTAGACATATAAGAAAAAGGAATAAGATGACAGAAGAAATCAAAAATCTGCAGGCACAGGATTATGATGCCAGTCAAATTCAAGTTTTAGAGGGCCTAGAAGCTGTTCGTATGCGTCCAGGGATGTATATCGGGTCAACCTCAAAAGAAGGTCTTCACCATCTAGTCTGGGAAATCGTTGATAACTCAATCGACGAGGCCTTGGCAGGATTTGCCAGCCATATTCAAGTCTTTATTGAGCCCGATGATTCGATTACTGTTGTCGATGATGGGCGTGGTATCCCAGTCGATATTCAGGAAAAAACAGGCCGACCTGCCGTTGAGACTGTCTTTACAGTCCTTCACGCTGGAGGAAAATTCGGCGGTGGTGGCTATAAGGTCTCAGGTGGTCTTCACGGAGTGGGGTCCTCAGTTGTTAACGCCCTTTCAACTCAATTAGACGTTCATGTCCACAAAAATGGTAAGATTCATTACCAAGAATACCGTCGTGGTCATGTTGTCGCAGATCTTGAAGTAGTTGGAGATACGGATAAAACTGGAACAACAGTTCACTTCACACCGGACCCAGAAATCTTCACTGAAACAACAACCTTTGATTTCGATAAATTAAATAAACGGATTCAAGAGTTGGCCTTTCTAAATCGCGGTCTTCAAATTTCAATTACAGATAAGCGTGAAGGTTTGGAACAAACCAAACATTACCATTACGAAGGTGGGATTGCTAGTTACGTTGAATATATCAATGAGAACAAGGATGTAATCTTTGATACACCAATCTATACAGACGGTGAGATGGATGATATCACAGTTGAGGTAGCCATGCAGTACACAACTGGTTACCATGAAAATGTCATGAGTTTCGCCAATAATATTCATACACATGAAGGTGGAACGCATGAACAAGGTTTCCGTACAGCCTTGACACGTGTTATCAACGATTATGCTCGTAAGAATAAGTTACTAAAAGACAATGAAGACAACCTAACAGGGGAAGATGTTCGCGAAGGCTTAACTGCAGTTATCTCAGTTAAACACCCAAATCCACAGTTTGAAGGACAAACTAAGACCAAACTGGGGAATAGCGAAGTGGTCAAGATTACCAATCGTCTCTTCAGTGATGCCTTCTCCGATTTCCTCATGGAAAATCCACAGATTGCCAAACGTATCGTGGAAAAAGGGATTTTAGCTGCTAAGGCTCGTGTGGCTGCCAAGCGTGCGCGTGAAGTTACTCGTAAAAAATCTGGTTTGGAAATTTCCAACCTTCCAGGGAAACTAGCAGACTGTTCTTCTAACAATCCTGCTGAAACAGAACTCTTCATCGTCGAAGGAGACTCAGCTGGTGGATCAGCCAAATCTGGTCGTAACCGTGAATTTCAGGCAATTCTTCCAATCCGCGGTAAGATTTTGAACGTTGAAAAGGCAAGTATGGATAAGATTCTAGCTAACGAAGAAATTCGTAGTCTTTTCACAGCTATGGGAACAGGATTTGGAGCGGAATTCGATGTTTCAAAAGCTCGGTACCAAAAACTCGTTTTGATGACCGATGCCGATGTCGATGGAGCCCACATTCGTACCCTTCTTTTGACCTTGATTTATCGTTATATGAAACCAATCCTAGAAGCTGGTTATGTTTATATTGCCCAACCTCCAATCTATGGTGTCAAGGTTGGAAGCGAGATTAAAGAATACATCCAGCCAGGTGCAGATCAAGAAATCAAACTCCAAGAGGCCTTGGCCCGCCACAGTGAAGGACGTACCAAACCAACCATTCAGCGTTATAAAGGTCTGGGTGAAATGGATGACCACCAATTGTGGGAAACAACCATGGATCCAGAGCATCGCTTGATGGCCAGAGTTTCTGTGGATGATGCTGCAGAAGCAGATAAAATCTTTGATATGTTGATGGGGGATAGAGTAGAGCCTCGTCGTGAGTTTATCGAAGAAAATGCTGTCTATAGTACACTTGATGTCTAAAAAATCGGGAGAAGTAGTTCCCTTGGTCTAAAAAATATGATATAATCATTACGATTGTTTCAAGTAAAAAAGGAGTTTAATATGTCTGCTAGTCTAGTAATTTATTTGATAATTGCAGTTGCAGTTTTATTGGTCATTGCTTATGCTATCGCAATCTATGTAAGGAAGCGCAATGAAAGTAAACTAGCAATTTTAGAAGATAAAAAAGAAGAACTGTACAATCTTCCAGTTAATGATGAAGTTGAAGCTGTAAAAAATATGCACTTGATTGGACAAAGTCAGGTGACTTTCCGTGAATGGAACCAAAAATGGGTTGACCTATCTCTTAACTCTTTTGCAGATATCGAAAATAATCTTTTCGAGGCAGAAGGTTATAACAACTCATTCCGTTTTTTCAAAGCTAGTCATCAAATTGACCAAATCGAGAGCCAAATTACCTTGATTGAAGAAGATATTGCGGCAATTCGCAATGCCTTGGCAGATTTGGAGAAACAAGAGTCTAAAAATAGTGGACGTGTTCTTCATACCTTGGACTTGTTTGAAGAGTTGCAACACCGAGTTGCTGATCATTCTGAAGAATATGGCCAAGGTTTATCTGAAATTGAAAAACAATTGGAAAATATCCAATCAGAGTTTTCTCAGTTTGTAACTTTAAATTCGTCAGGTGACCCAGTAGAAGCTGCTGTGATTTTGGATAATGCTGAAAATCATATCTTGGCTTTGACACATATTGTTGATCGTATACCAGCAATTGTAGCAACATTATCTAAAGATCTACCTGATCAACTGGAAGATTTAGAAGATGGCTACCGTAAGCTTTTAGATGCTAATTATCATTTTTCTGAGACAGATATTGAAGCGCGTTTCCAACTGCTTTATGAAGCTCTCAAGAAAAATCATGAGAATATTGCGAAACTAGAATTGGATAATGCAGAGTACGAAAATACTCAAATCCAAGAAGAGATTAATGCACTTTATGATATCTTTACACGAGAAATCGCTGCTCAAAAAGTAGTAGAAGGCTTAGTTACAACCCTTCCTACATATTTGAAACACATGAAAGATAGTAATGCTGTTTTAGTGGAAGATATTCAACGATTGAGTAACAATTACCTACTATCTGAAACGGATGTTAGTCATGTTCATAGATTACAAGCTGAGTTAGAATCTTTAGAAGAATCTGTATTGGAATTAACTTCTGAACAAGAGGAACATTCTGAGCCTTATTCATTGCTTGAAGATCGTTTGGAAAACTTACAAGCGACTTTGAAGGAAATTGAAGATGAACAAGTTGCGGTTAGTCAACGTCTTGCTCAGATTGAAAAAGATGATATTAATGCTCGCCAGAAGGCAAATGTTTATGTTAATCGTCTTCACACAATTAAGAGATATATGGAAAAACGCAATCTTCCAGGTATTCCTCAGAGTTTCTTACAGTTGTTCTTCACAGCAAGTAATCATACAGAGGAGTTGATGGCTGAACTTGAAGAAGCCCAGGTCAATATCGAAGCTGTGAACCGTATGCTTGAAATTACGACAAATGATATGGAAGAACTTGAAGAAGAAACCTATAATATTGTTCAATATGCAACGTTGACAGAACAATTACTACAGTATTCAAACCGTTATCGCTCATTTGATGAACGAATTCAAGAAGCCTTTAATGAATCATTAGAAATTTTTGAAAAAGAATTTGATTACCATGCTTCATTTGATAAGATTTCGCAAGCTTTGGAAGTTGCAGAACCTGGTGTAACCAACCGTTTTGTCACTTCATATGAAAAAACACGTGAAACAATTCGTTTCTAATATAATAAAAAGATTTGGTTCTGTGAGAAGCAGAACCAAATCTTTTTTATTTATTTATTGTTTTTAAAAGGCTCTTTGTCAACTGTAGTGGGTTGAATAAAAGCTAAAACCGAGAAAGGACAAATTTCGTCCTTTCTTTTTTGATA
>NZ_JASOOK010000011.1:0-57052 GCF_030217725.1 Streptococcus sp. UMB1203
GAGCTTAGCTTTTCTTAAACCCACTACAGTTGACAAAGAGCCAAAAGAAAGGACGAAATGTGTCCTTTCTCGATTTTAGTTTTTCTTCAACCCACTACAAATAGCATAGAGCTGACAATTCAAGGTCATACTTTCCTTTAATTTGACATAATCTACAAATTATATGTGGCCACACCTAGAACATTTTTGTTTAGGTTTTTAATTACTTGGAGCTGTTCTTCAAAGTTTTTATATCTAGTTATACCATACTCTTCTACAAATAAAATGTTGTCAGAATCTAATACAGACTTAATGTTATTTATATTTCCAATGACAATATTTTCTGGCAAGGCTTTAGCATATTGCTTAGAAAATTTATCAAAAACATTTTTATTTGTTGCTATCACTAATAAGTTCTTATTTCCATTCTTATATTGTATAACATCTTTAAAATTAGCTACAGTATCTAATTTCACTACAAAATCTATACCATATTTTTCATAATCTCCAGCTCTATTAATAGTTGGATTAAAGATATACGCTACTACGTTAACAAATATTACTAAAAACAGAGCCCCAATTCCGAGTATAATCACACGAATGAATAACGTAACTTTATTTACTCCAGATTCTATGTCATTTTTTTCAAGTTCTTTTGAATAAACTGTCCCCAATTTTTCAATTGTGACACCAGAGTATGTCTGTTTATATTTATCAATCAAATAATCCAATTTCTGTTCAATAATATCATTCGCCAATTTACTTGGTGTTAATATTTTCACTGTAATCCCTGCATTATTTAATAAATAATTTACTTCTATCTTTTTGTTCCAAAAATCAAAATTTGAGTTTTTAAGTGTAACCTCAGATGTCATTAATTCTGATGCAATTTTTTTCATATCTGATTCTGACTGGTCATTGAATAAATAAGCTCCATTTAAATTGGATTGAATTAAACGACCGTAGAAATCACTATAGCCTCCTACTGTATTACTATTAGGAGTTTTAGTTTCAACTTCTGGCGCTATGATTTTATACGAAAGATAACTAGAATAGTTACTAGTATCCTTTACAACAGACTTTGTTGTAAGTACTTTATAAGAGTATGGAATAGCTAAACAAAGAAATAAAACTATTAGTGAAACTAGATTTAATACTCTTCTCTTATAAATATTTGCAAATAAATCTGCAATCGAATAATTATCAAACATTATATATCTCCTTTATTATTAACTGTGTATTTTACTTTTCTTTCTATTAGGGTTGCTGCAAAAAATATAACAAAAACAATTCCCCAATATTGCAATGTAACTAAATTAAAGAAACTCTCTGTAAAGCCTCCTCTCGGCATAAAGAATAGATTATTTAAAATTAATAACGTAATACTGAATAATAGTACTCCAGATTTATAAGCTGATTTTATCATAAATATGAAACCTATCCCCATTAGAATACTCAACAGAAATAGTCCAAGCATTCCATAATCAGTATACATTTCCATTATATAGCTTCCACCTATGCCATGACCTGCCAAATAATCCTGTTTCAAAACAATATACGAAATATTGTGAGCGTATCTGTCACTTTCAAGAGCTAATTCTAGACTATTATTAGCACTAGTAAAGGGAGTTCCACCAAATAAAATTCCTAAATTCCCTCTGGTGATATACTCAATTATAGGACTAAATGTATAATTTCTAAACTCTTTTATCGGTAAATTACTTCCATACAAGTATCCTCTGGCTAAAACACCAAAACTTGTACCTTGTTTGTAGATAAAATCCACCAATAACTCAGCTATACTCATATTCCCAATACCTTGTCCATCACGGGCATAATTCAAGAAGCCCATAATAAGCATCATGATAGGTGTCCCTATATAGAGCATAGATTTTTCTTTTACACCTATCCAAACACCTTTTTCTGTCTGATTTCTCACAAAAAAATAAACAAATGAAAAAATCAAACTTAGTACAAATGGATTTCTTGTTCCTATTAAAAGATTGAATACATTTGCAGTAACAAAGAGGCCTAACACTATCGTAGAATGGCGTTTATTTGGTTTTGTAGCTAGATATATACACATAGCATAAACTACAAACGTTGATAATGTATAGGTGAAATAAGGTAGCTCACTTTTGAAATCAGCATAATATTCATAATATGAAACATTTAATCTGTACATTAATCTTTCGATTATTCTTACTAAGTAAAATGGATACGAGAACAAAAATACTGATAACGATACTTTCCGTACACTATCTATAAATCGCTTATTTTTGAAGGCTTTAATCTCTTCTTTTAATTTGTTTTCTCTTTTAGAAATTAAAAGACCTCCTATAGTTATGCCAATAATAGAAACAATAACAGCCAAAAATGAAAATCTATAGACATCTTCCTGATAAGTATTTATTAGTCCATATTTAAAATAATCGATTGTTGGTCTAGAAACCAAAAAAAGAAATATTGTAATGTAAAAAATAAGATGGATTATATAGTACTTTATATTGTTAAAACAATATAAAGTACTACTAACAATAAGCATAATTAAAGTTAACAATAAGGTTACAATTGAGTCATCATATATATATATAATTCCTAAAAAAATAGTTATAGTATAGCTAAATAGCGTAATTAAATAATACAATTTTTTCCATTCTATTATCAAATAATCACCTCATTCCTATGTGTACTAACTTAAAATACATCCCCATTAGAAATAACATCATTCTTAAAATTATATAAGTATTCCGATAGTTCTGATTCTATAACCTCTACTTCCGGAATATAATTAACATCTCTATTGTAAACTTGTAAATTATTCACAGATATATTCGGATTGAAATACCTAAATTTTTCTTTGTGATGGATACAATCTATACCTATGAAGTTTTCTATTTTTTCTTTTGTTTCTTCATAATGTAAAACTAAATCTTCAAAATTTAATCTTAATGTTAAAGTCTCTGTTTTTTTCTCATTTTCTCTCATCATTTTGTAATAATTACAAAATGTCTTAACATCTGTTGGGTATGGCACCTCTTGATTTCTTGGCTTCCAAAAGTATTTATTCATGATAAATACATCTCTGGGATCTCTTGAAACAATTATTGGAAGCAATCCATCAATTTTATAATTATCTATTAAATTAAGATTATGAGGTAATAAAAGTTGGTCTAGTACTATATTCTCTTCTGTATCGGATATTTGTTTTATAACATCAACAATAAACTGTCTACTTTTTTCATAAAAGTCATCCGAAGATACCATACTCATTTCTAATTGTACTTGTTTTAATTTTGCAGTTTTTTTAAATATAACTCTCTTTATAATTCTTATAAACCAAGCTATTTTTGATGGTTTTTGATAATAGTACCATACTCCACGATATTTACTCGTTATTATCGAATCTAAATAACTATCTACTATATTCATGAAATTTTGGGAAATTTTTTCTTTATAATTAGCAATTCCCCAACCACCATAAATATACAATTTTTTCATAAGTTTTCTGAAACTCTTTACAGCTTCATCACTCCTAATAACATTGTTATTATAAAGCAATTTATACTCTAAATCAAATAATCCATCAGGTGCATGTAAAAATACATATTCAAAGTCTGAATTTTTCGTGTTTATTCCTTCATATTCTCTTAATAAATCTGTCACAGCTGAGGATCCACTTCCCATATAACTCATAGGAATTATTATTTTATCCATAATTTGTTCACCTATAGTTCATTAATTATTTTTTTGATACTGACAATCTGTTTATCTAAGGAATATTTATCAACATACTTCTGACATACTTCCGAATTAATGAATCTATCTTCCTTCTTTTTACTAAGCTCTTCTATAAGATAGTTACAAATTTCTTCATTATCATCAGAAACAAATCCACATTTTTGATTATTATATAATTCTTTCGTCCCTCCTACAGGAGTACTAATAAACCCCTTTCCTAACGTTAACGCTTCCACCAAAACTGTAGGAAACCCTTCTGCTTCTGATAATAAAACAACATAAGATGCTTTTTTTATGTATGGATATGGATTGTCAACATATCCTAACATAAATACATTTTTTTCTAAATGATTGTCAACTACAAATTTACTAACGTATTCCTCTAAATCACCTTTCCCTAATAAATATAATTTTTTATCAGGTATTTTCTCAACCACATTCTTAAAAACTTCTAACAATCTCTTAATCCCTTTAGCTTCCTCTATACGTCCTAAATAAATGAGACTGTCATCTTCAAATTTAATATTTACATCATCAAGAGATTTAGTGTGAATTTTTTGAAAATCGTATCCATTATATACTAGCTCTATGTTTTTAGCATATTCAGGATAAATTTCTTTGATAGACTCTGATGTTTTTTCTGATATACTTATTATTTTGTTAACATGTTTTAATTTTTTACCTTGTCTAATTCTAGAAAATTTATGGTTTTTTAGATTATAGATTGTTCCATGATTCCAAGATATTGTTTTCACATCATTACTAAGTAAGTAAACTGGATATAAATAATTAAAAGCTATTTCATAATCATATTTTTTACTCGTTACTAGATATCTAAATAATTTTGGGAAAAACAAAAATAGGTTCCACTTAATTTTATTAAAAAAACTGGAATTTTCTAGGTTTTTGAATATAGGTTTTAGTACATTGACTTTTCTAGTGTTACTTTCTCCAATACCACGATGATTTATCTCTAAAACATCAATATCATACTCATCACTTAATCCATTGGAAATGTTTTCCAAAATTTTTTCGGCTCCGCCCCCCAAACTAAAAGACCATGTGATAAATAAAATTTTCTTTTTACTCATATTTCACCTATTTCAATAACTTTTTCACTATACTTTTTTGATTAAATTTAATTAAATACATAAGTAATTTTCTCTTCAATGGTTGACTCTTTAAATACTGATTGTGTATCCAATTAGGATATTTTTTATTTATTTTTTCAAGGTACTCTTTTAATAGGGGAGATTTTTTATCAATTCTTAAAATATTAGCGTATCCACCATACAACATATGGTACCAGTTATAATATTCTAACTCTTCTTTATATTCCCCTGGATAATTTTCTGTATAATAGGCTTCTACACTGTTTAACATTACTTCTATATCTCTTATTTTATTAATAGGAGTTCCGCCACGCATAATAGAACCTTCTGTTAAATAATATTTGTATATGCTAAAATTAAAATATTTAGCCCTACTTACATTAGGCCATAATTTTGCCACAAACTCAAAATCTTCATATAAATAACCACTTTTAAAGGTTAGTTTAGTTCTTCTTAAAAATTCTAAATCATATATATAATGCCAGACAGCATTCGTCAGAGTGAAAAGTTTCTTTTCTTTATTAGGAATAAGTATAGTATTTTCTTGTATTCCCATACTTATAGTCTCTAATTTACTGTAATCATATCCTACTCGATAATCAAATATATTTACTTCTTCTAGTTTTTGATTAGCTATAAATTCTATTGCTCCTTCATCTATCTCATCATCTACATCAACAAACCATAGATAATCTCCACTAGCCTCTTCTAAAATTACTTTTCTTACATGAGCAATTCCTGCATTATCTTGAGTTACAACTTTTATAAATGATAATTTATCACTATATTCTTTTAATATTGTTTTACTATTATCTTTTGAACCATCGTTTACTATTAACAATTCTAACTCTATGTTTTCTTTTGCTTTCTCATACTCTTTGAGTATAGAATCTATACAGCGGGATATATATTTTTCTCCGTTGTATACTGGTATGCCTATCGTTAATTTCATTCTTTTTTTCCTATTATTTCTTTTATAAACGAATATACTCTCTTAGAATTCTGATCATCGTGTATTCTAAAAAACTTTTCAATTTTTTCTTTGTATCTATCTTCCAAGATCCACTTATTATTAAATTGTTTTTGAATATCTGATATTAATTCATCTAGGGTATCTATTGATTTTCCGAAGCCATCTTTATAGTCATAGTATCCTTCTTCGTACTGACCCTCCCTAAATTTTTTATAATCAAATTGATAAAACAAAACTGGCTTTCTCATATAAGCAAAATCCATAAATACACTTGAATAATCTGTAATTAAGAAAGCTGACTCTTTTAATAGTTCTTGTATATCATATTTTTTCCAATCTGCCAATATTATATTATCCGAATAAGTTTTAAATTCTTGTAGATTGTTTTGCATATTCCTATGCGGATAAAAAATTAAAGTTAAGTCATTCACTTCTAAAAAAGCTTTTAGATCCTTATTCAATAAAAACTCATTCCATTTTTTAAAATATTCACTTTCTGTAAAAGTACTACCTTCATTAAAGTTAGTTCTAGCTTTAGTATTTAAGTTCAACCATTCTCTCCATGTAGGCATTACAAGAATTTGATTATTTTTTTCAATGGTATTATGGAGGTTGTCAAATCTAGGAAAACCTAAATATTGTACATATCCACTAGGGTAACCAAACTTTTCCTTTATTTCTTTGTACTCTTGTTCTGCTCCACATATAAAGCCACGCATCTTTGTATTTTCATAATATAGCCATTTAGCATCAGAAACCGTTATTCCATGTTGTAAAAATACTTTATTGGTTTTTAATCCTAAATATACTTCCATAAAATTAAATACAGCTGGATTAGGATTTCCTGCTTTCTGTGTACTTACATTTACTCCCGCACTAAGATAATAAACCCAGTGTTTAAAAGACCAATACTGGATACATTCTCCTAACTCTTTGACTTTATGAGCATCAGGAGATTTCAAATCAATAACATATATTACATTTTCCTCTGGGTGATTTTTTCTAATATATTTAAACAACCAATATCCATTATCTCTAGCTTCTTTTTCACTTTCGCATATTAGTATTAGATTCTTATTCTTGCGTCTGAAGAATAGAGAAATAACATAGGCTATAGGAAAAATAAATATAAGCGAAATAATATCTCTTATAGAAATTAATCTTAGTTTTTCTACAAAATTTCTATTCATCTGTATACCTCCTTAGAATCTTTGTGAAGTTTGATCAAACTTTCCACCTTGTTTGCTTTTTTCATTTAATAAACTGTTGATAGTTGTGATATTACTTGCAGGGTATTGCTTTCATGGACAAAGTAACAGGTGTGATTTATAATCCTGCTGATAAGGTTTGATATAGGTTGTTTCCTTGTCACGAATGGTAATAAAAAGATTGCGGTCGACAAAATCCTTGTTACTCTTTGACAAGAAATAACGTTCATCTGCATAACGAGGCCATAATTCTGCCAATTTTTCATAATCCTTACGGGGCATAAAAAAGTCTAGGTCGTCGTCCCAAGGAATAAACCCCTTGTTTCGAAGGGCGCCAATAGCACCTCCTCCACAGAGATAACAAAGCAAATCATGTTCTTTACAAAAGGCCACAAAATATTCAGCCATCTCCAGACTTCGAGCCTGAATTGCTTTTAAATCAGTCATATTGTTCATTATTCTTTCTATCGTATCGTTCCATTATACCACAAATAAGGGATGAAAATCTATTGCAGACTGTAAAAAATCAAAGCCTGACTGCTAGATAAATAGCCTTCAAACTTTGATTTTTCTATCTTATCTCATTCCCATTTGAGATAGCTTGGTTTGATATTTATTTTGGTCTACTAAGAGTGCCTGTCCTCCATAAACATCATAGGCATCGACCCAATCACCTAGTTCTGGAACTGTTAATCTCTCAATACCATTTTGCGCTCCATCTAGGAAGGATAAACCATTGGTCAATAAGAAACTATAAGGAACATTCGTAGAGGTCATCCCAAAGACCTTACCAAGTGCTTCTGATCCAGTAAAGAGTTTGGTTGGATCCTTGAGTTGCTGCAGAACAGCTGTCAGCACTTGCTGTTGTCTCTTGGTACGACCATAATCACCTTCGTCATCATCACGAAAACGTGCATAATTGAGCAAGGTTGAACCGTTCATCTGCTGTTTCCCAACTTTGATAGTCTGGGTTGGTGACTCTGTTTCCGTAGCATGTAAATCATCTCCGACTGTAGCTTCGGTTAAAGGTAGGCCTTCCAAAGTTGAGAATTTGGCATCAATCGTCACACCATCAGGAAATAGAGTGTCAATAGCGGTTGCGAAGGCCTGAAAATCGACCAAGGCATAGTACTTAATGTCCAAATCAAAATTATCTTTCAAAACTTGACGAACCATTTCTGCCCCTTTTTGCCCCTCTTGTTCCCCTAACTCATAAGCAACATTTAACTTATTATCGGACTGCTTTCTACCATTAATGACTTGACTGTATCCGTCTATATAAACCAAATTGTCACGCATAAAGCTGGCCAGCTTGATTTTTTTATCTGAGCCACCAACGTTTAGAACCATAATCGAGTCCGTTCTCGTCTCAGCACTGTTTTGGCCAATCCGTCCATCCGTCCCCATAATCAAAATATTGACCCCATCCTTGGTATCTTGACCATGAAAAACTTCTACTTGAGCTGCCTTAGCATTGGCAGGTTTGGTTGGATCCGCATTTGAATAACCTTTTAGGAACATAAAAATCATACCAAAACCGACACAGGCTAGAAGAGCAAGCAACCCTGCAAAAATGCGCCCCCAACGAATCTTACGTTTTTTGGACTTAACCTTTGGAAGAGAATGGCTTTTCTGGTATTTTTTTGCACGACTACGGTTACCGTAGGTTGGAAGAGGAGACTGATTGACTGGTTCCATAAAAGACTCTTCCATATCGTGATTTTCATTATGAATTTCTGGAGAAACTTCACTACCACTAGCCATATTTAACTTACCTTGCAAGTAAGCAAACTCCTTTTTCTCTCGCTCATTGAGGTAATGAATGTTTTTAAAAAGATAGTCATAACGCAACTGCTCGTGATGGCTTAAAGGATTTTCTTTGCTCATCTTCTCTCCTTTCCATGGTCTGATATTGGATAAATGGGATAGGCACCCAGAACTTTATACTGGATTCCAATCGCTTCTAATTCTTTTTGGGCAAAGTGGACCAAATCCTTATCGGCATAGTCCACATCGATAATGAAAAAGTATTCGCCCAGTGCTGTCTTGAGTGGCCGACTTTCAATTTTTGTCAGATCAATTCCTCGCCAAGCAAAGGTCGAAAGGGCCTTGTAGAGTGCACCTGGAAGGTTGTCAGGTAAACTTAAGGCTAAACTCATTTTTTCACTTTGTGCTTGCAAGGGAATAGTTACACCCTCGGCTCCCAAAACCCAGAAACGTGTGAAATTAGCTTCCATTTCTTGAATATCTTCAGCAATCAGTTCTAAGCTATATTCTTCAGCAGAACTTCTTGGTGCAATGGCTGCATAAGGCTGGTCTGGATGTTCGGAAATAAAACGAGCCGCATAAGCTGTACTAGCTGTCACCTCGATTTGGGCCTCTGGATACTGTTCATCGATGAATTTCTTTCCTTGAGCCAAAGCCTGAGGATGAGAAAAAATCTTTTCAATCTTAGTGTGACCTGGAACCACCATCAACTGCTGATGAACAGGCTGAACGATTTCTGCCACTGCTTGAATGCGAGCCTGATGAAAAAGGTAGTCCAAGGTTTCATGCACACTACCCTCTATAGAATTTTCAACTGGCACTACAGAATAGTCCACCAAACCTTGCTCATAGGCCTTGATGACATCCGTAATATTGGCGAAAGCCTGCAATTCCTCATGAGGAAAAGCAGTCTGCACAACGTGGTGTGAAAATGATCCCTTGGGACCTAGATAAGCAATTTTCATCTCAGTTCCTCTATAATTTCCTCTGGGCTTAGCTTGGTCACATCCAAAACCCGACTGGCCACTTCCTCATACCAAGCCTGTCTTTCTTGAAAAATAGCTGCAAGTTCTTCCTTGCTATTATTTAGAAAAAGCGGGCGCTGATTGTCCTTATCAGCTGCGATACGTTGATAAAGAGTTTCAAAATCAGCTTTCAGGTAGATGTTATCAGAATGAGTCTTGAGTAAGTCACGATTTCGTTGAGAAATAACCACTCCTCCTCCAGTTGACACAACTTGGTCCGTTTTTAGTAGGTCAGCTAATACTTCAGACTCTATCTGACGAAAGGCTTCTTCTCCCTTTTCCGCGAAAAATTCCGCAATGGACATACCTAAGCGTTTCTCAATCAGAGCATCCATATCAAGGTAATTAGGGTCCAATCCTCTAGCAATTGTAGATTTACCAGCACCCATAAATCCGAGTAATACCTTAGCCATGAATCAAGCTCTCCAAATCACCAAAGAAGCTAGGATAGCTGGTATTGATGGCTTCTGCACGGTCAAGCTCCACCTCTCCATCTGCAACCAAGAGGGCCGCAATGGCCGTCATCATGCCGATACGGTGGTCTCCAAACGTATTGACTCTAGCACCGTGAAGGACTGATTTTCCTTTGATAATCATTCCATCTACCGTCGGAGTAATATCTGCTCCCATACTATTTAAGGCGTCTGCCACCACCTGAATGCGATCTGTTTCCTTGACCTTGAGTTCCTCAGCATCCTTTATAACTGTGACACCTTGGGCTTGGGTAGCAAGAAGGGCAATAATAGGCAATTCATCAATCAAGCGTGGAATCAAGGCACCACCAATCTCTGTTCCTTTCAAGTCAGAAGACTCAACAGTCAAGGTTGCAGATTTAGCCACTGGGTCCATTTCGGTTACTTCCAATTTTCCACCCATGGCACGAATGACATCTATAATACCGGTACGCGTTTCGTTGATGCCCACATTCTTAAGCACCAAACGAGAGTTTGGAACAATCAAACCAGCAACTAACCAAAAGGCTGCACTGGAAATATCTCCTGGTACGACCACCTTTTGTCCAGTCAGTTTTTGCGGCCCTTGGACTGTGATTTTTTTACCATCCACACTTAAACGGCCGCCAAATTGTTGCAACATATCTTCAGTATGATTACGGGTACACTCTTTTTCGATAATAACGGACTCCCCCTGAGCTTGCAAGGCCGCAAACATCAAGGCTGACTTGACTTGGGCTGAGGCAATCGGCAACTCATAATGAATAGGTGCTAGGTTTTTCGTCCCTTTTAAATGAAGGGGAGGCAGATCTCGCTCAGTTTGCCCTGAAATGCTGACGCCCATTTTTTTCAATGGAATCGTCACACGGTCCATAGGACGTTTGGAAAGACTGTCATCTCCAAACATTTCTACTTCAAAGTCTGCACCAGCAAGAACGCCTGAAATCAGGCGAATCGAGGTTCCAGAATTTCCCATATCAAGGGCATTTTGCGGAGCTTTTAAGCCATCCATACCTACACCTTGGATGGTAATAACCCCATCTTTATCCTCAATCTCAACACCAAGGTCACGAAAAACCTGCATGGTAGAGAGAACGTCTTCACCTCGCAGAATATCATAAACCTTAGTTTCACCCTCAGCCAAACTTCCAAAGATAATGGAACGGTGGCTGATAGACTTGTCACCTGGAACTCGGATACTGCCATGTAAGTGGCGAATGTTTGTTTTTAGTTTCATACTGGACCTCATACTTGCAATACTTTTACCTATTTTATCATAAAAAGCCAGAAATTCCTTAAAAATTCCTGACTTTATGATAGTTATTTTCTTATTTTAGCAATTCTGAAACTGGTTCAAAAACAATTTTTTCAATGTCAGAAAGGTAAATTGCCAATTGTTGTTGCTTGGTAAAGAATTCTGACAAGAGGCTGTTCCCCTGAATCTGCTTGCCAAAGCCTTCCATCTTATCTTGGAAGAAAGCGTCTGGCATTTGACCTGTCTGTGCTAGTTTTTGAATTTCCTCTTGAAAGGCAACATATTCTGTGAAGATTTTGCTTGCCTCAGCATCTGCTGCAATCGCATCTTTAGCTGCTTTAACAGCCTTGTATTCTGGTAATTCGCGCAGACCGCGACTGAGTTCGTTTGCACTATCGTAAATATTTGACATGATTTTCTCCTTTTTCATTTCTTTTAAAATTACTAGTCACTCTGTGGTCTTTATTATTGTGCAATCACTTTTATATGACCTCTTGAATGTCCATTGCTTAATTCCTTATCTGGTATATACTCTATCTTCAAAGTTCCTAAATTAGAGCCTGTTTTTATTTCATTTGACATAAGATTACCAAAATAGTTATTTATCTCATCATCAGATAAGGATGATTCAATCGATTTAACAATATCATGAAATACTTCTTTCATTCCCGCAACACCAGATTCACTATTTTCATTTGTCTGATTTATTGCTACATTGATTTGATCAGTATCATTTGCATGTAAAAGTTCCAAGTAATACCCATAGCTTGATGCGAAATATTTTATTTTTATATTTCCTTTTTTGATATTTTCTAATTGGCTATTCGAATGTTGATTATAGCTATTGATAAAGTCATTAATAATTCTATCGTCTACATACTTTGAATTATTTTCCTCTTAACTTATTTCTTTCTTGGATGGTTCATTTTTTGTCTCAACACTTGCTTCTGAAGTAGTTTTCACATCTTTTTTAACAGCGTAAGCTCTAAGTAAGATAAAAGAAATAAAGATAATACCAAATATGAATCTAGGCTCTATTTTAGGCATATTTTTCTCCTTATTTGATGACAACTGTGTAGTCCGTATTTTCTGAAATTAAGCGCTCGGCTCTTTCCAAGTCTTGAGCGTTTTTAAATGAAATTTGTAGGATCCCGTGAATATCTTCACGGTTTTCCTCGTTGATGTGGATGTTAACCAAGGAAGTTCCACGTAGTAGTTCCAAAATCCGCAAGATGACATCTTCTTCATCGGGAACATCGACATAAAGGTCATAAGAGCTATCCACACCGCCACGCTTATGGATTTCCATGGCCTGCCGTTGCTCACGCGCTTGGTTGAAAAAATTCCAGATTTGCTCCTCATCTCCCTTGCTGATGGCCTGACCAATCTCTTCCAAACGCTCCTTAAAATCCTCAATTCGATCCAAAATAGTCTCACGATTAGACAAGAGAATAGAAGTCCACATACCTGGCTCGCTTTCCGCAATCCGAGTCATATCTCGAAAACCACCGGCCGCGAAGCGCCTTGCCATCTCATGTTCTTGAGCATAGACCGCGGTCTGCTCCATGAGACTGGAAGCCAGAATATGAGGAAAATGACTAATCTGAGAAGTGACTCGATCATGCTCCTTGGCATCAATCTCGATAAAACGAGCGTGAAGACCTGAAAGCAAATCCTTCATTTCCTCAAGCGTGTCAGGACTTGTCAGGCTCGAAGGTGTAAAGATATAATAGGCATTTTCAAAAAGATTGACATCCGCAGAAGCAGCCCCTGTCTTGTGACTACCAGCCATGGGATGAGCCCCGACAAAGCGAACAGGTTTGCCAGCCAAATACTGCTCCGTCGCATCCACAATGGCTGACTTGGTCGAACCAGCATCTGAAATAATGACGCCTTCTTTTAAGTCTAAGTTGGCCAACTCCTTAATGAAAGCAATAGTTTGTTTGATCGGCAAGCTAAGAATAATGATATCTGCCATAGGAGCAAAACTGGCAAAATCATCCGTTGCACGGTCAATCATACCTTCTTTCAAAGCAATATCTCTCGAGGCTTGACTGCGATTGTAACCTAAAATTTCATAATCTGGATGATCGCGTTTGATGCCAAGTGCCATAGAGGCACCGATCAACCCAAGACCTGCGATATAGATTGTTTTTGCCATAGGAACTCCTTAATAGTTCTTTGTATAGTCTCGATGTTTGGCCACTGCTTCTTTTAATTCCTCTAGGTTATCTGATGAGAATTTTTCAAGGATTTCTTGTGCCAGAACCGTTGCCACAACGGCTTCCATAACTACACCGGCTGCTGGAAGAGCGGTCGGATCACTTCTTTCGACTGTTGCCTTGTAGGGTTCGTGGGTTTCGATATCCACACTCATAAGAGGCTTATAAAGAGTAGGAATAGGTTTCATGACGCCTCGAACAACGATAGGTTGCCCATTGGTCATACCACCTTCAAAGCCGCCCAGATTATTAGTACGGCGAGTATAGCCGTCTTCTTTAGACCAGAGAATTTCATCCATGACTTGGCTGCCTTTACGATAACCAGCTTCAAAGCCAAGACCAAATTCCACCCCTTTAAAGGCATTGATAGAGACAACAGCTTGAGCCAATCTTGCATCCAATTTTCTGTCCCATTGGACATAGGAACCAAGACCAACTGGAACACCTCCAACGACTGTCTCAATAACTCCACCAATTGTATCACCATCACGTTTGATTTGGTCAATATAATCCTTGATTTCCTGTTCCCGTTCTTGGTTGACAATAGAAACTTCAGACTGGGCAGCTCTTTGCTTAATCTCAGCCACTGTTAGATTTTCAGGAACATCGATTTCCTTACCACCAAAGACTACGACATGGTTGGCAATCTCCATATCCAGTTCAGCCAAGATGCGTTTAGCTACTGCCCCAACTGCCACTCGCATAGTTGTTTCACGAGCAGATGAGCGCTCCAAGGAATTTCTCAAATCGTCAAAACGGTACTTGATCCCCCCAACCAAATCAGCATGTCCTGGGCGAGGATGGGTGATTTTTCGTTTGCTTTTAAGGCGGTCTTCAATATCCTCCGCAGACATGATATCCAGCCATTTCTGATGGTCTTTATTAATGACATCCATGGTAATAGGAGCCCCTGTTGTCTTCCCGTGGCGAACACCAGAAGTAAAGACAACCTGGTCACTCTCAATCTTCATACGGCCACCACGACCGTAGCCACCCTGACGGCGTTTAAGGTCCTCATTGATGTCCTCCGCTGTCAAAGGAAGTCCAGCTGGAATTCCTTCAATGATAGCCGTCAGACGGGGACCGTGTGATTCTCCTGCAGTTAAATATCTCATACACTCTCCTTATTTTACCAAGTAGTCTTTCATCTCTTCCAGAGAAACTGGGTGAATGGTTGCCGAACCGAGCTCTGGTACCAAGACCAATTTCAAGGTATTGCCACGCGCCTTCTTATCATGAGTCAAAGCCTGATAAAGCTTATCAACATCCCAGTTTTCATAGTCAACAGGCAAGCCAAATTTCTGACACATGGTTGTAATGGACTGGGTTATCCCAGCTGGCATAAGGCCTTTTTCCTCAGCAACCTTTGAAATTTGTACCATACCCATAGCCACAGCTTCACCATGCATGACTTTTCCATAGCCAGCTGTTGCTTCAATGGCATGGCCAATAGTGTGGCCAAAATTGAGGTAAAGGCGAACACCGTTGTCCAGCTCATCCTCAACCACCATCTTGCGCTTGACCTGACAAGAATGTTCAATCAAGGTCTCTGAATATTCCAGAATGCTCTCTACAGAACCATCTAGCTCCGTCAAGAGAGCCCACAGTTCTGGATCCTCAATCAAGCCATACTTGATGACCTCACCCATCCCTTCAATCAACTCTCTCTTTCCGAGCGTTTCAAGGACAAGCGGATCAATCAGAACCCCGTCTGGTTGGGCAAAGGTACCCACCATATTCTTAGCAAATGGAGTGTTAACGCCTGTCTTTCCACCGATAGACGAATCCACCTGGGCAGTTAAACTGGTCGGAATCTGAACAAAGTGAATGCCCCGCATATAGGTAGAGGCTACAAAACCAGCCAAGTCCCCAACGACACCGCCACCAAGAGCCACGATTCCATCGCTACGAGTCAGACCTTGCTTAACTAAAAATTCATAGACTTTCTGGACAGTGGTTAAATTCTTTCTTTCTTCCCCTTCTAAAAAGTCAAAAACTGCTACCTGAAAACCAGCATCTTCTAGGCTGAGCTTGACCTTCTCTGCATAAAGAGAAGCTACATGGTTGTCTGTCACAATGACTACCTTTTGTGGTTGCCAGAGTTCTCGCAACCATTGACCAGCCTGAGCCAGACAACCTTTTTCAATCTGAATATCATAAGGATGATGAGGAATATCGATTCTGATTTTCATAGGAGAATCTCCCTTTCTTTATTGGTATTTTTCTGTTAAGGACTGCCAAATCTCTTCTGTTGGCATTTCCTTGCCTGTCCACAGTTGAAAAGCTTCTGCAGCTTGATAGAGCAACATTCCCAGACCATTGACAACTGGATTGCCCTGCCTCCTAGCCCATTTCAAAAATGGCGTTTCAAAGGGTTGGTAAATAATATCTGCCACCAAGATAGTTTCTGGCAAATTGATGCTTTCAGGAACTGGGGATGATTGACCATCCATGCCCACACTGGTAGCATTGACCAGTAAATCCGAATCGGCAATCCTTGCTTGCAGTTCAGAAACATCTTCTAAAGCATACAAGTCCACTTTAAAGCCTGTCTGCTCCTGTAACTTGTCTAGATAAGGTCTTGTTTTTTCCATGGAAACTGAACGAACAAAGACAGAAATCTGACTGACACCATCCAAAATAGCCTGGGCTAAAATGGACTTGGCCGCACCACCTGCTCCCAGCAGGGTCATCTTCTTACCTGAAATTGTAAAAGAAGGCAAGCTCTTAAAAAATCCCTTGCCATCTGTATTATATCCAATTAAATTGCCATTCTCATTGACAACCGTATTGACCGCACCAATCAAGCGCGCTTCATCGCTCAGCTCATCCAAATAAGGAATCACCTGCTCCTTATAGGGCATGGAAAGGTTGATACCAAACATCTGGTAGCGACGAATATTGGCCACTGTTTCTGCCAAGTCACCCGCTTCAATCTCCCAAGCTACATAAGCACCGTTGGTAGCTGTCGCCTCAAAGGCACTATTGTGAATAAAGGGGGAAATAGAATGCTTAATAGGATTGGCAACCACGGCAGCTAAACGTGTATAGCCATCAAGCTTCATCCAAAATCTCCCTGATTTTTTTCATGTTAGCTAGAGAAATCTGACCTGGGGCACTAGCCTCATCTAGACTAGCAAAGGACCAGCTAGAACCAGTCACATCTGCAGTGATACGAGAGACCTTGCCCACTTTTCCCATAGAAATGGTCACATATTCCTGTTCAGGATTGAGGGTTTTAAAGCCTCGTGTATAGTTCATCAAGTCTAGCACATCCTGCTCCGTGTGGGCCATAACCGCAACCTTAACAAGTTTTGGATTTAAGCTCGTCAACTCTGACAAGATTTCCATCATATTTTCAGGTGTTTCTTGGAAATTGTGGTAACTCAAAATGAGATTCGGGAAGTCCAGCATTTCCTCAAAAACATCCTTGTAGCTATAGTACTCAAAATCAATATAGTCTGGTTGATAGAGTTGCGCCACTTCCTTGATTAGATGGATATATTCTTCTGGAGCAAGGTCAATTTCTCCCCCTTCAGCGCGAGTTCGCAGAGTGAAAACCAACTCACGGCCAGCGAATTTTTCAAAAATAGCTGGAGCTACCTGCAAAATCGCTTCCTTAGGTAGATAGTCGGCACGCCATTCAATGATGTCGGCATCTAGGTACTTCGTGGCATCCAGAGCCTGGGCCTCCTCTAAACTTCTTGGCATTACTGAAACGATTAATTTCATTTACTAACCTTCATACTAATCACCTTGAGGTAATTACTACTTTCATCTTTTTTATTATAGGCAAAATCTGCTGGAAGACCGTATTTATTTAAAATCTGGTAACTTCTTCCTGCAAAGCCTTTATCAATTTGTTCTATAAATTTCTGGCGGGAAACATTGGCAGCATTGGTACTAGCAATGATAATCCCTCCCGGATTTAAAATCTCAAGACTCTGGGAAATCAACTTGTGATAATCCTTGGCCACAGAGAACGTTTGTTTTTTGTTCCGAGCAAAGCTAGGCGGATCTAGTACAATCACATCGTAGGTCAAGCCTTTTCGCTTAGCATACTTGAAATACTCAAAGACATCCATGACTATAAAACGATGGGCCTCTGTCTCTGTACTGATTCCATTTTCCTGAAAATGCGCTTGAGACAATTCTCGTGAACGTTTAGCTAGGTCAACTGAAGTTGTCTGGCTTGCTCCTCCCATAGCTGCAGCTACTGAAAAGGCTGCTGTATAGGAAAACATATTGAGCAAGGATTTACCCATAGCCAATCCGTCAACCAGGCTCCCACGAACCTCGTGCTGATCTAGGAAAATCCCTGTCATCAAGCCATCATTCATAAAGACTTGATAGAGGACACCATTTTCCAAAACAGTGAAGAAGTCAGGTGCTTCTTGACCATAAACATGGGCAGATTCATAGTCCAAACCCTTAAAGCGGATCTTCTCATAGGTCCCTAAAACCTCAGGAAAAACCTGTCTAAAGGCTTCTGAGATAAGCTTGCGAATCTGATAAACATAAGAGTTATACCAAGAAAAGACGGCATACTCGCCATAAAGGTCCACTGTCAAACCCCCAAAGCCATCTCCCTCTTGGTTAAAAAGACGAAAGGCAGTTGTCAAATCATCTTGATAGTAAGCTTTTCTCTTTTCTTTAGCTTTTCTAAACAACGTTTCAAAGAAAGCCTGATTAAAGGCCACCTTGTCTGTGCTAACAAACCAACCCAAGCCCTTGTTTTGCTGAGAAAGGTAGGCAGTCCCAAGAAAGTTTCCTTCTTGACTATGGACTTCTACTTCCTGATCCTTGAGTTGGATATCTGCAAGATCGCTGGCTTCCAGTAAAACAAGCCCCTTTGCGAGCTTCTTTTCAACCCTTTTGCTGACTCTTATTCCATTCATAGTCACTATTATAGCAAATTTTGTGACAATTCTCAAAAAAGAAACTACCCTTGCTTTTTTACTCTAGTTTTAAAAAATGGTATACTAATACTAATAAAAACTTAGGAAGTAATTGTGTGAGAATCAATTTTAACAAAATCCAAAAAGCCATGGGTACCAGACTGGGTTTTGTCCTAACCCTTTTAATCCTCTATTGGCTCAAAACCTTATTAGCCTATACCGTTGACTTCAATTTAGATATTCAATTGGGTAAATTGCAGGGAAATTACCTTGCCTTTATCGCCTTTTTCAACCCCCTGCCTTTGGGACTCCTCCTGCTGGCTCTAGCCCTCTATGCTCGCTCAACCAAGGCCTTTTACAGTCTTAGTATAGCTATTTATAGTCTTTTATTCATTTGGCTCTATTCTAATATCTTTTACTATCGAGAATTTAGTGACTTTATCACGGCTAATACCATGAAAGTAGTCAGCAAGGTATCTGTTGGTACTGCGGAACTAGAGTTACTGCGCTTTTGGGATTTCATCTATTTTATGGATTTCCCATTGCTGGCTTTCCTTTTATATAAAAAATTCATCCATTTAGATAGGAGACCTTTCAAATTCCGCTCAAGTGTTGCTATCACTGCACTTTCAGCCCTGCTCTTTTCTGCTAATCTTTTCTTGGCTGAAATTGAACGTCCCGATCTCCTAGCGCGAGGATTTTCGAATTATTATGTTGTTCGTGCCCTTAGTTTGCCAGCCTTTTTAGGCTATAGTGCCAACCAATCCTACAGTGCAAACAAGGAACGTGCCAAGGCTTCTGAGACTGACCTTCAACCTATTACAGATTATATTCAAGAACATGCTGCTAAGCCCAATCCAGACTATTTTGGCTTGGCCAAAGGGAAAAATGTAATCTATCTCCACTTGGAGAGTTTCCAGCAATTTCTACTTGACTATAAACTCAACATAGATGGAACTGAGCATGAAGTCACTCCCTTCCTTAATTCCCTCTATCATTCGCAATCAACCCTAGCCTTTTCGAATATCTTTAACCAAGTCAAGGCTGGTAAGACCTCAGATGCGGAAACCATGCTGGAGACTGGTTTGTTTGGACTTGACCAAGGTTCCTTTATGGTCAATTACGGTGGTAGCAATACCCAGCAAGCTGCGCCTTTTATCCTATCAAAAAACGGCTATCAATCGAGTGCCGTCTTTCACGGTAATATCGGGACCTTCTGGAATCGAAATACGACCTATAAACAATGGGGCTACCAATACTTCTTTGATGCTTCCTACTTTACCAAGCAAGACAGTAGCAATTCTTTCCAATATGGTTTAAATGATAAAATCATGATGAAAGATTCTATCCAGTATCTAGAGCACCTGCAGCAGCCTTTTTATGCCAAGTATATCACGGTGTCCAATCACTATCCCTATGCTAGCAATCTGACGGGAGATGAGCTTGGTTTCCCCTTGGCTAAGACCAAAGATGAAACTATCAATGGCTACTTCCAAACGGCTAACTATCTGGATAGTGCTATTAAGGCCTTCTTTGACTATCTCAAAGAAAGTGGTCTCTATGAAAAATCCATCATTGTCATCTACGGAGACCATTATGGTATTTCCAACTCCCGAAATCCTGAGCTGGCACCCTTGATTGGAAAGACTTCTGAGAACTGGTCGAATTACGACAATGCCATGTTGCAACGGGTGCCTTTTATGGTGGTCATGCCTGGCTATGAAAAAGGACAAATCATCAATACCTACGGTGGACAAATCGATATCTTACCGACTCTCGAACACCTCCTTGGTATTGAGTACAATTCCTTCCTTCAAGTCGGCCAAGACCTTCTGTCTCCAGATCATCAAGAAATCGTTGCCTTTCGAACTGCCAATTCCTTCGTCACACCTAAATACACTAGTTACGACGGACGAACCTACTATACTGAAAGTGGTATTGAAATCAGCAATCTTGATGAACAAGCTCAGACTGAACTAGAAATTGTTCGTCAAGCAGCTAGTCAACAGCTAAAAATCAGCGACCAGATTCAAACTGGCGATTTGATCCGTTTCTACCAAGCAGATCATCTTGGAAAAGTTGATACAGAAAGTATTTCTTACCTCAATTCTTTACCAATTCTGCAAAAGATTGAACAGGAAAAAGGAAGTCAGTCAACTAGCCTCTTTAGCCAACGACAAGGTAAGACCAGTACTGACCTTTTCAAGGCACCAAGTTACCAAGAACTCCACCCCGAGTCTGCAGAAACCGAATCAAAATCACAATCACAATAAAAGATGCTCTTCCGCCTTGGAGGAGCATTTCTTTTTAAAAAATTTATCAATCAAACGACCAACTAGCTCATCTTTTTTCTATTTCTGCCAATATGCGTGATAGGTAGTAATGATAGCCAAAAACAGCAAGACCAAGCAGAAGGATAAGAGCTCCTACTCCCAAGCTGATGGCAAGGATAGTGGAGAGAGACCGAACCAAGAATATGCTCACAAGAGATGAAATCGACAAGATAACACCATAAATTAAGAGTAAAACCATTTTGACTATGCCATTTGAACGATTGACCAGGTCCGTAATGCTACTCCAATTGGTTGACAGATTTTTCACATCCTTAAAATAATGGTGACAAGAAAGGATGACACTGGCAAGGATCCATGCCACAAGAAGGTAAATTATCGAAAGGATAGGCAATCCTAAATAAAGGGAAAGACCAAGTAAAGTCAAGATAGGTAAAAAGGACTGGACAGCAAAGATAATCCAAAATTTCACTTTCACATAACGAGCAAAGTCAAAGGGCAAACTCTTAAGAAAATCAACATTTTCCCTCTCCAAGGACAAGGCAATTGAATGCAGGCTGGTGATATTGTTATTGACAACTGCTATAAACAATCCTATAAAAAACAAGGGTAACCAGTATGGAGGATGAATATCTGGAACTATCTGAGAATCTCGGATGTTGGAAATTAGACCGATCATCATGAGATAAGGAAGGAAAGCACTTGTAAAAAGCACTGTAATCACGCCAGTCCCCTGTCCCAAGAGGGTGAGGTGGTAGCGTAAAACCATGCGGAAAAATCCCTTTTTAGTAGTTGAAATCCTCTCCTTGCTGCGACGTTCTTTTTTGACCTTCTCCTCACTATTAAGTAGGATCACATCATAAAAACGAGGCAAAACCTTCTTTTTGGTCAGATAAAGCAGGAAGAGAGTTAGTCCTATCCAAGCGAGCAAACCCAAGATGGCTTCTGTCGAAAAAGGCTCCACTGCTATTTTGTAAAAGAGATGAATAGGATAAAGAAGAGGTGGAATGTCTCTAACTCTGTCAACTATAACTCCAGAAGTCGACTGTAGAAAGAAGACCAATATTAAAGGTATGAGAACTCCTATCCCAATCATCAAATTCGAAAAAATAGACTGATACTTTCTGAAGACCGTAGTCTGAGCCAAGAAATGTACTGCCACTACCATCACTAAAGTGACAGAGACAAATAATAAGGTCAAGGACAGTAGCATCAAAGGCAAGCCTAGCCAAAGAGAAGGTGCTAGCCTAATATAGAGGACTAGAAAATAAGCTAGGATTGGTACAATTCCAGGCAGAGCTGGCAAGAGGACAGACAGTCCTTTAGCGATTATAATCTCTGATTCTTTAAAGGCATAGGGCCTATAGGAGACCAGGTCCTTACTCTCATAAAAGACATTGTAAAAAGCTGTTAAAGAAGTTGAAAAGGCAATCACTAGTAAAATAGCAACCATGAAGCTAAAATAAACAGGCCTTTCCTCAAAAGGAAAATGAATGGCTATATTTATAAACATTAATAGCATCAAGAGACTAGAAAAAATGTAAGAACTTAGGACTCTAGCGGAAACATTTACTTTTTTCCCAGGATTCTTAGCCTGCTTCTTTCGTAGGTTAGCCAGATTAGCTTCTTGAGATGAATAGAGGATATTGATATCAACTAATTTTTTAATGACCTTGAGACGCATCTGAAACCTCCTCTTTTCTACCAGCAAGGCTAAGATAGATACTTTCTAAAGACTGGTCTGGATGGTCTTTTCTCAAGTCCTCTACGCTACCACAATAAATCAAATGCCCCTTTTTCAAAATGGCAATCCGATCACAGACTTGCTCAGCTACCTCAAGGACATGGGTTGAAAACAAGACCGTCTTGCCTTTTTGCGCATGCTCCTTCATCATTTGCTTCAAATCAAAGGCAGCCTGGGGATCCAAACCAGTCAAAGGTTCGTCCAAAACCCAAATATCAGGATCAGACAAGAGTGCTCCGATGACAAAGACTTTCTGACGCATTCCGTGAGAAAGAGTTTCAATAACCTGATAGCGATTTTCAGCAAAATCAAAAATTTTCAATAGCCTAGCTAGACTAGCCTCCAAGTCAGAGCTAGTCAGATCATAGGATGAAGCAATCAATTCCCAAAATTCATTGGCTGTTAAGCGTAAGAATAAGTCAGGCGAGTCTGCTACATAACCAATCTTTCGTTTAATAGCCAAGCGATTTTCCGATAAATCCTGACCGTCTACCAGAATACGACCGCTGCTAGGCGAAATGATACTGACTAGCGATTTTATGGTGGTCGATTTTCCAGCCCCATTATGGCCAATCAAGCCCATAATCTCCCCATTTTCAATCTGCAGATTGAGATTGCTCAAGGCCTCTTTATCACCATACAACTTACTAACATTTTGAAATTCAATCATGGGCTGACTCCTAGCTTTATCTATGTATTTTACTATTATGATAGCACTTTCATTTTAAAAATCAACACTTTATCTTAAATAGTTAAAATACATGTCTTCTATTTTACGCAAACGTTTGAGCTAACCGATACTTTATGATAGAATAAAGAACAAGATTGACAAGTAAGAGGAAACATCATGCAAAATCAAACACTCATGCAATACTTTGAATGGTATCTGCCCCATGACGGCCAGCACTGGACGCGTCTGGCTGAAGATGCTCCACACCTAGCTGATCTCGGTATCAGCCATGTCTGGATGCCCCCAGCCTTCAAGGCCACCAATGAAAAAGATGTTGGCTATGGGGTCTATGACTTATTCGACCTAGGCGAGTTTAACCAAAAAGGAACTGTCCGCACCAAGTATGGCTTCAAAGAAAACTATCTTCAAGCCATTCAAGCCCTAAAAGCACAGGGAATCCAGCCTATGGCCGATGTGGTACTCAACCACAAGGCTGCGGCCGATCACATGGAAGCCTTTCAAGTCATCGAAGTGGACCCTGAAGATCGTACGGTTGAACTTGGAGAACCCTTCACCATCAATGGCTGGACTAGCTTTACCTTCGATGGTCGCCAAGATACCTACAATGACTTCCACTGGCACTGGTACCACTTCACAGGTACAGACTATGATGCCAAACGCCGTAAGTCTGGGATTTATCTGATCCAAGGTGACAATAAAGGCTGGGCAAATGAGGAATTGGTCGATAACGAAAACGGAAACTATGACTACCTCATGTATGCCGACCTAGACTTTAAACATCCTGAAGTCATTCAAAATATCTATGACTGGGCTGAATGGTTCATGGAGACAACTGGTGTAGCTGGTTTCCGCTTGGATGCCGTTAAGCACATTGACTCTTTCTTCATGCGCAATTTCATCCGAGATATGAAGGAAAGATACGGTGACGATTTCTATGTTTTTGGTGAATTTTGGAATCCGGACAAGGAAGCCAATCTGGACTATCTTGAAAAAACGGAAGAACGCTTTGACCTTGTCGATGTTCGTCTACACCAGAATCTCTTTGAAGCCAGTCAAGCTGGCGCAAACTATGACCTTCGTGGTATTTTCACAGATAGCTTGGTTGAACTCAAGCCTGATAAGGCTGTGACCTTTGTCGACAACCATGATACCCAACGAGGACAAGCCCTTGAATCGACTGTTGAAGAATGGTTCAAACCAGCAGCCTATGCCCTCATTCTGTTACGCCAAAATGGCCTTCCATGTGTCTTTTACGGCGACTACTATGGGATTTCAGGGCAGTATGCTCAACAAGATTTCAAAGAAGTCCTTGACCGCCTCCTAGCCATCCGAAAAGACTTGGCCTATGGAGAACAAAATGACTACTTTGATGATCCTAACTGTATCGGTTGGGTACGTTCAGGTGCTGAAAATCAATCCCCAATCGCAGTTCTCATCTCAAATGACCAAGAAAACAGCAAATCAATGTTTATCGGCCAAGAATGGGCTAACCAAACCTTTGTAGATCTACTTGAAAACCACCAAGCTCAAGTTATCATCGATGAGGAAGGTTATGGACAATTCCCTGTCTCAGCTGCTTCGGTAAGTGTCTGGGCAACCAATACAATCTAATTGCCAATAATTAGCAAGCCAAGTCCAATCGGATTTGGCTTTTTTGCATTCACAAAAAGACCTACCCAAATGGATAGATCTTTACTTGATTACAATTTACCTGCTACTGCATCCAACAATTCTTGGATTTTAGCTTGGTTGCTTCCTCCTGCCATGGCCATGTCTGGTTTACCACCACCACGTCCATCGACGATTGGTGCCAATTCTTTGACAAGGTTTCCTGCATGAAGATCTTTTATCTTGCTTGCTACAAGGACATTGACTTTATCACCGATAACAGCAACAAGGACAAGAAGATCAGAGTAGTCTTTTTGTTTCCAGTTATCCGCAAAGGTACGAAGGGCACCGGCATCTGATACAGACACTTGACTAGCAATGTAACGGTGACCGTTGACTTCCTTAATGTCCTTGAAGATGTCGCCTGCAGCTGCAGCTGTGGCTTTTTCTTTCAACTCAGCATTTTCTTTTTGCAATTGACGAAGTTGTTCTTGAAGTCCTTCTACCTTGTGAGGGACTTCTTTAAGTTGAGGTGCTTTTAAGGTTGCTGCGACAGCTTTAAGAGCGTCCTCTTGTTCACGGTAGGCTTCAAAGGCTTCCTTACCAGTCACTGCCAAGATACGGCGAGTTCCTGATCCGATCCCTTCTTCTTTGACAATCTTGAAGAGTCCAATCTCAGAAGTGTTGCCAACGTGGGTACCACCACAAAGCTCGATAGAGTAGTCACCGATAGTAACAACACGGACTTCCTTGCCGTATTTCTCACCAAAGAGAGCCATAGCTCCCATTTCTTTAGCAGTGTCAATATCTGTTTCAACTGTCTTAACTTCAAGTGCTTCCCAGATTTTCTCGTTAACTTGCTGTTCAATCGCACGCAATTCTTCAGGAGTTACGGCTTGGAAGTGCGTAAAGTCAAAGCGAAGGAATTCGACTTCGTTAAGAGATCCTGCTTGTGTTGCGTGGTTTCCAAGGATGTTGTGAAGAGCAGCGTGAAGCAAGTGAGTCGCAGTGTGGTTTTTCATAACACGGTGACGACGATTTGTATCAATTGCCAAGGTATATTCTTGGTTCAAAGCAAGCGGTGCAAGAACGTCAACCGTGTGAAGAGCTTGTCCATTTGGAGCTTTTTGAACATTGGTCACAGCAGCCACGACCTTACCTGACGCATCCAAGATTTGTCCGTGGTCAGCGACCTGTCCACCCATTTCAGCATAGAATGGCGTTTCTGCAAAGATAAGAGAGGCAGTTCCTTCTGACACAGCTTCTACTTCTGCATTGTCAGCCACGATAGCTACCAATTTAGAAGACAATTGGCTAGCATTGTAGTTGAAGACACTTTCCACAGTGATGTTTTGAAGGGTTTCATTTTGCATACCCATTGAGCCACCCTTGACAGCTGACGCACGCGCGCGTTCTTGCTGTTCTTTCATGGCTGCTTCAAATCCTTCACGGTCTACAGTCATCCCAGCTTCTTCAGCGATTTCTTCAGTCAATTCAACTGGGAATCCATAAGTGTCGTAAAGTTTAAATACATCTGAACCAGCAATGACAGATTGACCTTTTTCTTTCAAGTCAGCTACAATGCCTTGAGCAAAGTGTTGACCTGAGTGAAGAGTACGAGCAAATGATTCTTCTTCGCTCTTAACGATTTTTTCGATAAAGTCACGTTTTTCAAGCACTTCTGGGTAGTAGCTTTCCATGATTTTTCCAACAGTTGGAACTAATTTGTAAAGGAAAGGCTCGTTGATACCCAATTTTTGACCATGCATAGAAGCACGACGGAGAAGACGACGAAGGACGTAACCACGACCTTCATTTCCAGGAAGGGCACCATCACCGATGGCAAATGAAAGTGAACGGATGTGGTCAGCGATGACCTTAAAGCTCATGTTATCGCCATCTTGGTCATAAACCTTACCAGACAATTTCTCCACTTCACGAATGATTGGCATGAAGAGGTCCGTTTCAAAGTTAGTCTTAGCACCTTGGATAACCGCTACCAAACGCTCCAAACCAGCGCCCGTATCAATGTTCTTGTGTGGCAATTCCTTGTATTCGCTACGAGGAACAGCAGGATCCGCATTAAATTGTGACAAAACGATGTTCCAGATTTCGATATAACGGTCGTTTTCGATATCTTCTGCAAGAAGACGTAGACCGATATTTTCTGGGTCAAATGCTTCTCCACGGTCAAAGAAAATCTCTGTATCGGGTCCAGAAGGCCCAGCACCGATTTCCCAGAAGTTGTCCTCGATTGGAATCAAGTGACTTGGATCCACTCCCACTTCAATCCAGCGGTTGTATGAATCTTTATCGTCTGGATAGTAGGTCATGTAAAGTTTTTCAGCAGGGAAGTCAAACCACTCAGGGCTTGTCAAAAGCTCATAAGCCCAAGTGATGGCTTCATCACGGAAGTAATCTCCGATAGAGAAGTTCCCCAACATTTCAAACATGGTATGGTGACGCGCAGTCTTCCCTACGTTTTCAATATCGTTGGTACGGATAGCCTTTTGGGCATTGGTAATACGTGGATTTTCAGGGATAATAGTTCCGTCAAAGTATTTCTTAAGGGTTGCTACCCCAGAGTTGATCCACAAAAGAGTTGGGTCATTTACAGGAACCAAACTCACTGATGGTTCTACTGAGTGACCTTTGGTCGCCCAGAAGTCAAGCCACATTTGGCGTACTTGTGCACTAGATAGTTGTTTCATATTGTCTCCTTATTTACTTGTTTAATGTGATTGGCTTTCCAGCATTTCCACATAGTCAATCGCGACACAGAGGGAAATGACTATGTCTGCATAAGCGTCCTCAAGGACCGTTACGGTATAGGTAGAGGTCAGATGGAAGAGTTCCTTCTTAATTTCCGCAATCAGCTGATCGCGATTATCCAGCAATTTGAAATTCAAATCCCAGATATTGCCCTCGATACGAAGCCCTAGATTATCAAACTCATACTTATCTCGCCAGAAGGTCAACTTCTTGCGAATGACAAAACTCGAGCCATCCCGAAGCTGAATCTCAAAACGAGGAAGCAAGGTCAAGATTTCTTTACTAATCTGACTGACTTGTTCACCATTAACATCATAGATGGTAAAAGTTTTGGGAATCTTAAAAAATGATCCCTCTACCTGATAGGCGATTTCTCCCCTGTCATCCTTGATAGCGAAGCGTTCGCCTCCAAGACGAAACTTTTGTTTGACAAGAAATGTTTTCATCAACACCTCCAAAAACCAAAAGACAAGCTCATATCACGAAGGGCGAAAAACCGCGGTACCACCTTCATTCAATGAACTTGTCATTCTCTTATTCTTATGCAATTGTATGATTGAGTAGCATGACTTCCTAGCTTAGATGGCTCGCAGCACCGCCAATTCTCTGGACTAAAACAAGTGAAAATCAATTCTCAACTTTCTTATTATAACGTTTTTTTAAGCTTGCGTCAACTGGGAATGATTCTAACCAATAGTAGTGTGGTAGGAGAGAAGATATTTTGCAAATTTAACTACTATTTTCGAAATGTAAGTAGTAATATTTAATTTATTTCTAGTACAGTTCCCCAATATCCATAAGTTGCCATTCAGAATAACCAACCTCAATGATTTCTGGGGCTTTTGTAGTACTATTATACACAACAATAAAATGTCCTTTACTATTCCAAAACTTGCCTAAAATTTCAGCGTCTCTTAATTCTGCTTTTAGTCTGCTTTCTTCCTTTATTAGTCTTTCTGTTTGTACTATTTTAGTATCTTCCTTGCTCCCTTGAGTTCCTAAAATGTAACCCCCAAAGCTTACCCAAAAGAGTATAAAAAGCATAAATACGATTGTAGCATATTTCAAAAATTTCAGTTCTTTCATTTTTCTATTATTCCTTTTAGTTTAATCAGTCTAAAATATTTTGTGTTTTCTAAATATTAAATAGTCTTCTAAATAGTGCCTTTCTTTATCTAAATCTAATTTCAAAACCAATTTTTTCAATCACTTTTTGGACCTCATCTAGCGATACTAGAAACCACTCTTTAGGGACAAAGCTATCTCCATTTGGTGCTATTAATTCCATATCTAACTGCTTGTCTGCAAAATAATGATGAAGAGTAGTTTCTAATTTTCGAGCGCTGAAATTTTGAACCTCAAAACTAGCTACTAAACGGACAGGAGCAAAAAGATAGGTTCCTTCTCTTTCTGAATTTGCTAACCGTTTTTCAATTTGATCCTGTGTAAAACCGATTTTATAGAGATTACTGATGTTGGCAATTTGAGGATTGCTACTCAAAGATTTCACTACATAGATATATCCAGTTGTAATTCGTTCGCTTGGACTGATAACAGTCATCACATCTTCTATCAATTCTGTTACCATTCGTCCATGGCGCGTTCTATCGTGCAGATTAGATACAAAAGAGCGGAGTAAGGCCTTCTTATTTTCTGTACCATTTTCATATACGAGATGAAGTTCAGCATTAGTATAACCATTCTTATCAGTGAAGTCTTCTCCTTTAGAAACAACATAAACCATTACTCCATTATCCACATAGAACATACCAGGTTTAATTTCTTTTTCTTTTATCACATCAGACTTTCTGACTTGACGACGACCTTCACTAATTTCATCATGAACACGAGTAAATAATCCCTGATAATCTTCAAAATTTCCCATCCGTTTACGTGTTCGTGTTTTATCACGCGCTTGAATCGTTCGTTTATAACGTGAGACATCAAATAAAGATTTTTCAGCACCATTTACTGACTCAAACAATTTATCTGATAAAATATCTGTTAAACTAGCAGGACTTGAAATAGGGGTCTCGGACTCAACTATATCTATTTTTAGTAGCCCAAATTCATCATAAGGTTCTAACTTTCGGATGCTATTAGGAGATTTTCTAATACCATTCAATCGAGAAAATAAACTGCGTTCTTTAATATTTCTAGACTTTTGTGGCTCTTGCCCATTATTTTCTCTCACCCAATCTATAATTTCTAAAAATTTCTCCACTTCATGATCTGTAACTATTTTTTTCTTAGGTTTTAAAGGAGTTATTAAATGTTCAAAATCAGAATCATTAAAAATGTCATTTAAGTTTTTGAAATCAGTCATTACCGCTCTCCATCTTCAGCTTCATCTGAGATAATTGTAACAAAGCATAAGCAAGTCTCTGTTCGTACTTATCGTGACTTGATTTATCTGGATGACGACCATTTTCTTTCAAAAATTGCTTAATTTGAGGATAAAGAATTAACAGTTCTTCTTCAGAAAACTCCATCTTCTGACCATCCATATAATCTTGTATCAGACGTAAAGTCGGAGCATCAATTTCACGTGATATAACTTCGTAAGCTCTCTGGAAGGGATTAATCTGATCAATCAAATCAATAGATAACTCATCAATATTCACAAATTTATCTGCCATTTTTAGAAAATCTGTTTGCCCTACTCCCTCTTTCCGTTCAGCTGATTGAACCACCGATTGACTAATAAACTGTTGACGAACTTCTTCAACTTCAGCCCCACTTAAGTCAGGGTAGATTTGTTTAATGATGGCTGGAATCATCTGCTTATTAATGACTTCTGCATCCGTTCCTGCAGCAATTGCAGTTTGGATACGCGGTTCTTGCAATATACTAGCACGTAAGTCATTCAAATCATTTTCTATGATATCCTTTGTTCTCTGTGTACTAGGCTCTTTTAAGCCTTTAACAAACATTTCGGCACCAGAAGATTTCTGGTCTTCTCGGTCTTTTCGTTTGAACTTGAAATTTGGCGCTAAAACAGACTCCATCAATAGACTAGCTGTAATGGCCTTCATAACATTATTCACAGCGAAGAAAACTTCATCATCTTGAGCATCTGGTTGAGAAATGAGATTGGTAAATTGAGCGTGTGACTTATTGGAACTATCGCGTGTTACTCGACCTATAATCTGAACAATTTCTGTTAGCGACTGACGATAGCCAATCGTCAAAGCATACTCAGCATAAGGCCAGTCAAAACCTTCTTTAGCCATACCAAGTGCAATAATGATATCGAGATCATTTAAACTGCTCATCTTGTTTAGGTAATCCTGTACTTTTTCACGTTCTTCTTCTGTGACAAGGTCTGCAACTTTCAATACACGACCTGTTTCCTCAGTAACTAACCATAATCCAGTCTTAGGATCTGGAACTGCTTGCCCCAGTTCGTCTAAAATTCGGTCAACTTCATCATACTTATCCTTGGTTGACTCACCTGAGTTTACATTGGGAATATGAATAATGGTTTTCTTGCTCGTGTCCAGTACTTCGTGCAAAGCATCCGTATAACGACCACGATAAAAGTTATAGCCCATGGCAAAACTTTTCAGATATTTGTACCCCTCCAACTGTTCATAATAAGTATAGGATACCTTGTCGAATTTTTGCTCATCTTCAGGTGCCAAAATAGGTACAGAATCTCCACGGAAATAAGAGCCCGTCATAGCTACTACATGGGCTGTTGAATTGGCTAATATGTTTCTTAAGGCATTTCCTAAAACTGAATTATCATCTTGAGATACATGATGAAATTCATCGATAGCTAAAAGAACATCATTAAAATCACTATCAGCCAGCTGTTCAAAAGCAAAACGCAAGGTGGCATGCGTACAGATTAAAACTCTATCATCAGGAGACTCTGAATGCATAAAGTCTACAAACTGTTTTACCTTACTTTTACTGGTCCCTTGTTCAGTCAAATTATTTTTGGAAAGAACTTCCCAATCCCAGTAAAAACCATAATCTGTCAATTTTGTTGAACGAAACGATTTTCCGATAGATCTTTCTGGAACAGCTATAATAGCTTTTTTCAGACCTTGAGCATGTAATTTATCAAGAGCAATAAACATCAAAGCTCTCGACTTACCAGATGCAGGAGGCGCCTTAATCAATAAGTGTTGAGAAGTTCTCTTAGCATATACCCGCTCCTGCATTTCACGCATACCAAGTGCATTATTAGATTGACTAGCACCTGTACCATTGTAATTAATTTCAAATATATTTGAGGTCATTTCGCTTCCTTTTCTGTCATTTCTTTATACAGGTTCAATAAGACACTGAGCCTTTCTTCATCTGATTCAAAAGGCTTTTGCTGGTAGGCACGTTCTACGATACCATCAATTTTTTCATGTGCTTGACGAAGACGTTCGTTCATCGGTTTATTGGCTCCACCGTACAATTCAGCCAAGGTTCCACCTTCTTCTTCTCGAACATCCAGCATTTCAAAAACAGCTTCTTCAAGCATATTTTTCCGACTATCTGAAAGTTCTGGAATTGGGAATGTATTATAAACCAGTCCAGCTGAATAACGCAAACGTGTCTCTAATTTTCCTCCAATAGATTCTAACCAAACCATATGCATTTTGGATTCTAAGATACCAAGAAGCCAAATAGGAGCATTGTAAATAACCATAGCAGAATCTGATACAATTGTGTCATCTTCAATAAATCCCATAGGTACATAAGTACGAGATTCTGATGATACACGTGGAACAATAATGGCTTGACAACCTTCTATATCTCCTTTTTCATATGCTTCGTCGTATTCACCTCGTTGTACAAATTTCCATGGCGTAGACGCAGTTTCTCTTGTTCCAGCAGCCTTAGAATTCAGGCGTTCTTGCCTTACATTTTCAAATAATTGATGGAATTCCTGGATCTTATCTAATTTAGTATATTCATCTTGATCAATCCAAATAGTATATCTAAAATTTCCATTGATATACTCATCTGCTCCAATATACTTTTTAAAATACACTTCAGTTTCAGGATATCTTTGAACTAATTTATTTTTATCATCATTTGTCAATATTAGATATTTACTTCTTGGCATATTCCCAAAGACTATTTTTGGAAAATTATTTAACTTCTCTGAATCATTGTGATTAGATACAATAATATCATCTGCGAAAGCTAGATAGGGATTTATATTCTTTCCATAACTTTCTCCCTTATCACTATATATAATTTTTTTCTTATCATTTTTATTTGAAAATCCAATAATCGTAACTGTAACCCCTGCATTATGGGCCGCGCTATTGTTCCATTTAAAAGATTGATATGCAAAGGAAATTTGGCCATATCGTAGAAGAACACTCCACAAAATTGAAACTTGCTCACCTTGATTTATTGAATTTGTTGTTACAAAAGCATATTGAGCATTTTTACCATAAATAAGGTGAGTTGCCTTATAAAACCATCCCGAAATATAATCTAATTTTTTAGAAGAAATTTCTGAACAAATCACATTTTCTAGTTCCTTCTTTTGTTCCAAGGTCATTTTTTTAGAGCCTATATACGGCGGATTCCCAAATATATAAACTTCGTCATCTGCCTTAGCATTTAACACAATTTCCCAGTCAATTCTTAGGGCATTCCCACAAACGATATTTCCAGCTTCTCTTAAGGGTAATAGTCTTGGATGGACATCAGCAAGCGCTTCTTCCATCTCCACATTCATCTGGTGTTCCGCTATATACAAGGATAGCCTTGCTACTTCATGAGCGAAATCATCCAATTCAATTCCTGAAAACTGGGATAGAGAAATCTTAGACGCATCAGCAATCAATTCTCCTTGATAAACAGCTTTTTCATTCAAGGCTTCACGAATTTCACGCTGTTTGACTAAGATATTGATTTCTAAACGACGAAGTTCTTTATAGGTAATGATGAGGAAATTTCCAGAACCACAGGCAGGGTCTAAAAACTTGATAGAGGCCATACGAGTAAGTAAATCTTCTAACTTAGGTAAGATTTGTCGCAATTCCTTGCGACGATGTTCATCGCTAAAGTCACCACCTCCTATATAATAATCAGCTCGTTCTTCTAATTCCGTAAATGCTACTCGTAAATTATCTAAAAATAGTGGTTTGATGACCTTCATAATATTGGGCACGCTAGTATAGTGCATACCCGATGTTGATCTTGCTTCTGCATTTGCCACAGTTTGGATCATTGATCCCAAAATATCTGGATTGATTTCATTCCAGTTGAGCAATTCCCCTGCTTCAATGAGTAGTTGACGAGTTCTTTTATTAAAAATAAGGTCATGATGTGGCTCTGAAAAAAGCTTACCATTTACATAAGGAAAATCTGATAACCACGACTCCAAATCCTGACGACTAAATTCAGGCATATCTAAAACAGTAAATAGTTTTCTAACACACTCATTCAAGTCAGAACCATCTTCGGATGTCCTCATCTTAATAACATTTGTGAAAGCTCCCTTGGAGATGATATTTGTATCTTCTGCAAATAGTAGAAAAAGAACACGAATCAAAAATAAATTAAATGATTTACCATCAGTTTCAGTGATTGCTAGTTCAGGATTGATAGAAATTAGTTCATCATAAAGTTTGGTGAAACGCTCTGCCGCTTTTACATCAGCAGGGTTTTCCTTATCATAATCAATCTTTTCAATTCCATTCCAAGGTAAAAAGAAATCACAATGGGCTGGTAAATCATTAAAAGAAATTGCTAGAGTTAGACCTGTCTGTGTATCCTTTGCATATAATTCTTGAAAATCTGTTGTAATAATAAATCGAGATTTTCGAACCTGCCCCTCCAACTCTTTATCAATCTCAGTCAGAGCAAGTAATGGCTGATTTTCAACTTTACGAAAGTATAATTTATTTTTTATTATAAAATCATCAGATGCCACTTTACTTGCTCTTGTTATGGTCGTTTTAGTAATGTCAAATAATGAAATAAAATCAATAATAAATGTCGATTCATTAAGATTCTCTACTAAAACCTTGGTTCTATCCTCAATCTCAGTGATATTTAATAACTTTTTAGCCATTAGATACCTCCAAGAAACGCAAAAAGCCTACTGGATTTTCAGTAGGTTTCAATCTATATTTTTCACATATTTTTATTAGGTTATATATATATATATATATGCATTTGCGTAGTCTGACTCATTTTGAACTCCTTTAGAATTAAATTTTCAGAGATGCTATAAACAATTCTAATAACTCTCAGCCTAAAACTATTATACCATGATTTCTATTTTTTCAAAAAAACGAACCAGATTAACTGATTCGTTTCGTGACTGCTAATCTCCTACTTCCGATACATTTTAAACTGTAGGAAGAGGTCGCTGTATTTTCCCGTCCATTTATGGTCAAATTTCTCATAAACTTCTAGGTGTTTCATGGTTTCAGCATCTGGATAGAAGGCCTTGTCTTCTTTTTTCTCCTCTGGGAGTAGTTCCTTAGCTGGTAGGTTTGGTGTTGAATAGCCCACATACTCCGCATTTTTAAGAGCATTTTCGGGTTTCAACATAAAGTTGATAAAGGCATAGGCTGCGTCTTGGTTTTTGACTGTTTTGGGAATAACCATATTGTCAAACCAAAGGTTGCTGGCCTCTGTCGGTACCACATAGCGTAGATTTTCATTTTTTTCTAGCATTTGGCTGGCTTCACCAGAGAAGGTCACGCCGATTGCAGCATTGTTCTGAATCATGTAGCCCTTCATCTCGTCGGCAACGATAGCCTTGATATTTGGAGTCAGTTTATAGAGCTTATCCACTGTCTCTTCCAACTGCTGGGTATCCTTGGAGTTGAGGCTGTAGCCTAGGGAGTTGAGCCCCAATCCCAGCACCTCACGCGCCCCATCAAAGAGCATGATGGAGTTCTTATACTCTGGCTTCCAGAGGTCATCCCAATGCTCAGGCGCTTCCTCTACCATGGTTTCATTGTAGACAATTCCCAAGGTTCCCCAGAAGTAAGGGATGGAGAATTTATTACCCGGGTCAAAGGACTGGTTGAGGAACTCTGGTCCGATATTTTCAAGACCTTCAAGTTTTGAATAGTCAAGCGGTACTAAGAGGTCTTCGTCCTTCATCTTGTTAATCATGTATTCACTAGGAATGGCAATATCATAGGTCGTTACACCCTGCTTAATCTTTGTATACATGGCTTCGTTGGAGTCAAAGGTCTCATACTGGACTTGGATTCCTGTTTCTTCTGTGAATTGCTCCAAGAGTTCTGGATCGATGTAGTCCCCCCAGTTGTAGATAACCAGTTTTTGACTATCTCGGCTATTGATTTTACTATCTAGATGCGTCGCAATTCCCCACAAGACGAGGATAATGGCTACAATTCCTGCTAAAAATGAATAGAGTTTTTTCATGCTTGCTCCTCCTTCTCACGTGAGATAACGTAATATCCAACAACCAGGATAATACTAAAGAGAAAGACAAGGGCAGACAGAGCGTTGATTTCTAGCGAAATCCCCTTGCGAGCACGAGAGTAAATCTCGACTGACAGGGTTGAAAAGCCATTTCCCGTTACAAAGAAGGTCACAGCAAAGTCATCTAGCGAATAGGTGAAGGCCATGAAGTAACCTGCAATGATAGACGGAGTCAGATAAGGAAGCATGATTTCCTTGAACATCTGAAATTGACTGGCACCAAGGTCATAGGCCGCATGAATCATATCGCCGTTCATTTCCTTGAGACGAGGCAAGACCATCAAGACCACGATAGGAATGGAGAAGGCTACGTGACTAGATAGAACAGTCAAAAAGCCAAGTGAAAACTTGAGTTGAGTAAAAAGAATCAAGAAGCTGGCACCAATCATAACATCAGGCGCAACCATGAGGATATTATTGAGTGATAGAAAGGCTTCTTGGTATTTCTTACGAGACTGGTAGATGTAAATGGCACCAAAAGTCCCGATAATGGTCGCAATCAAGGCTGACAGAAAGGCCAAGAAAAAGGTCTGGGTCACAATCAACATAAGGCGACCATCGCCAAACATAGTTTTAAAATGGCTCAAGCTAAAGCCTGTAAAGCTATTCATGTCATTGCCTGCATTAAAGGCATAACCAATCAGGTAAAAGATAGGAAGGTAGAGGACAAGAAAGACCAGTCCTAGATAAAGGTTAGCAAATTTTTTCATCGTTCTCTCCTTTCCTTAGTCACCCACATGGTGATGAACATGGTCAGGATGAGAATCACACCGATGGTTGAACCCATACCGTAGTTATCATTTGTCAGGAAGTTTTGCTCAATGGCTGTACCTAGTGTGATAACGCGGTTTCCACCAATCAAACGGGTCAGCATGAAGAGACTCAAGCTAGGAATAAAGACCGACTGAACTCCACTTCGCACGCCGTTCATCGATAGAGGGAAGATGACATGACGGAAGGTCTCCCACTTGGTCGCACCGAGGTCATAGCTGGCATTGATGAGATTGTTATCCATATCGTCCAAGACATTGAAAATCGGCAAAATCATAAAAGGAAGCTCAATGTAGCTTGCGACAAAGATAAAGGAGAAATCGGTAAAGAGCAACTGTTGCGAACCGATTCCGATAAATTCCAAGAATTGGTTAATAGAGCCATTCTGACCAAAGATACCGATAAAGGCATAGGCTTTGAGGAGCAAATTGATCCAAGTTGGCAGGATAATCAGCATGAGCCAGAGTTGACGGTGCTTAAGACGGGTTAAGAAGAGGGCCGTCGGATAGCTGATGAACAAGGTAACTAAGGTCACAATCCCTGCATAAAGCACTGAGTTGAAACTCATTTTGAGATAGGTTAAGTTTTGTGACGCAAAGTAAGATTTATAGTTTTCTAAACTAAACTGGCCTTCAATGTTGAAAAAGGATTGTCCGAAAATCAAGACCAAGGGTGCAAGGACAAAGAGGGCAATCCAAAGCATGTAGGGCACTACAAAGAGTTTAGAGCTTGTTTTCTTCATCTCTTTCCTCCTCGATTGCATTGATCAGACCTGCTTCTTGCTCTTCGATTTCCACGTATTCTTCGATACGAGCATCGAACTCTTCTTCAGTTTCGTTGAGACGCATGATATGGATGTCTTCTGGCTCAAAGTCCAGACCGATTTCCTCACCCACGATAGCCTTACGAGTCGAGTGGATCATCCATTCATTCCCAAGTTCGTCATAGGCGATAATTTCATAGTGAACCCCACGGAAGAGTTGAGTATCCACCTTGACTTGGAGCTTGCCTTCTTCAGGAAGGGTAATGCGCAAGTCCTCTGGACGAATGACAACCTCAACAGGTTCATTTGGCTTCATCCCTCCATCGACCGCTTCAAAGCGTTTGCCGTTAAACTCAACCAAGTAGTCCTCAATCATGGTACCTGGCAAGATGTTTGACTCGCCGATAAAGGTAGCAACAAAGTGGTTGATTGGCTCATCGTAGATGTCCACAGGTGTTCCAGACTGGACAATCTCGCCATCATTCATAACAAAAATCCAGTCACTCATGGCCAGGGCTTCTTCCTGATCATGAGTAACAAAAACAAAGGTAATGCCCAATCGTTGTTGCAGTTCACGCAGTTCGTACTGCATGTCTGTTCTTAATTTTAAGTCCAGCGCTGATAAAGGCTCGTCCAACAAGACCACACGGGGTTGGTTGATGATGGCACGGGCAATAGCCACACGCTGACGTTGTCCTCCAGAGAGTTTACGGATGGAACGTTTTTCGTAACCTTCCAACTGAACCATCTTGAGAACTTCCGCTACGCGTTGCTCGATTTCCTTCTTGTCAATCTTACGCAAGCGTAGTGGAAAGGCAACATTTTCAAACACATTCATATGTGGAAACAAGGCATAGGATTGGAAGACGGTATGGACGTCTCGCTTGTTGGTTGGGATGTCATTGATTCGGACACCGTCCAGCAAAATATCTCCTGTCGTCGCATCCAATAATCCTGCAATAATGTTTAGGATAGTTGATTTTCCTGAACCAGATGCGCCTAGAAGAGTATAAAATTTCCCCTCTTCCAACTCAAAGTTGATGTCTTTGAGAACCTTGGTGTTGCTGTCTTCAAAAACTTTAGAGACGTTTTTGAATTCAATAATTGGTTTTTTCAATTGTCATTTATTCCTTCTTTTTCATAGATTAACAGATCAGGGCTCTGTCAGGCCGCTACTACCTCGTGTAGGAGATTAAACTGCCTACATTCTTCTGCACTAACGATAGGCTTTCACCCCCTTTCCGTGACATAGTAGCAGCTTTTCAAACACCGCTTCCTACTTGCTTTCACCTAAAATACGGACTTCTCTCTCAAGAGTAACGCCTGAGTGTTCCTTGACTTTTTCGATCACAGACTCAATCAAGTCCTCATAGTCTTTGGCCGTTCCGTCTGCAACATTGATCATAAATCCTGCGTGCTTTTCAGACACCTCAACACCACCGATACGATAGCCTTTCAAGCCAGCTTCTGAAATTAATTGACCTGCAAAATGACCGACTGGACGCTTAAAGACCGAACCACAAGATGGGTATTCTAAAGGTTGTTTGAGTTCACGTAGGTGCGTCAAGCGATCCATTTCTTGCTTGATAACCTGATGAGTTCCTGGAGCTAGAGCAAATTTAGCTGACAGAACAACTGCACCAGACTCTTGAATAGCTGAATGGCGGTAACCAAAAGCCAAATCCTTGACAGACAGGGTCTCAATTTCTCCATCCTTGGTCAAGACCTTACAAGACTGCAAGATGTGGGAAATCTCGCCACCATAGGCACCCGCATTCATAAAGACAGCACCACCAACACTTCCTGGAATGCCACAAGCAAACTCAAAGCCAGTCAAACTATGACGAAGGGCAATTCGAGTTGTTTCAATCAAGTTAGCACCAGCTTCTGCTTCAATGGTATAGCCATCAACGGAAACATTATTGAGCTTGTCACACAAGATGACAAATCCACGAATTCCACCATCACGGACGATAATATTGCTGGCATTTCCAAGTACCATCCAAGGGATATTTTCTTGATTGGCAAATTTAACAACGCGAGCCAACTCAAAACGATTTCGTGGGAAGACCAAATAATCGGCCTCTCCACCTACTTTTGTATAACTATAGCTATGCAAGGGTTCCTTAAAACGGATATCAATCCCTTCTAAGATTTCAAGCATTTTTTCTTTTACTGACATGACACTCTTCCTTTTACAAAATTCATTCCATTATACCATTTTTAAGACCATTTGACGACCCTAAAAAAATCTTGGGCTTATTTTAAACAAAAAAAGAGGCTTCCCCCTTTTCTTATGATTTTTTGCAAAAGATTGCCTTAGTTCCATAGGCAACTAGGAACAGTTCAACTAGTAGAATGACTTCAACCAAGACTGGACTTGTAATCCATCCTACTTGAGCTAGAGATGGAACAAGATCAAAGAAGGCATGAAGGCCATAGGCTGCTAATAGATATACCCAGTTTTTATGACGAACACCTTGATAAACCCAAACAGTTAAAAGCATTTGGAATCCAAGTGCTAAAATCCGTTCAAAAGCAAGCAAATAAATTTGCCAGACAGATAGCGACTGGATAGTTTTCAACATATTTTCAGACAGCAATTTCAGGACCTGTGGATTCTGAGTCTGAACTGCCGAAAGAACAATGTAGAGATTGATGAGGCTAGTAACACCTAAGAAAATCAATTCCAAACCACCATGCCCCAATCCATAAGCAAGGGCATCTGATTTTTCCAAGTTTCTTTTTTTCTTCAACCATTTAAAGAAGATAAGACGAGCTGTTTCCTCAAAGAAAGCCGCCATAGCTAGGCCATAGACAATATAAACCAGGGGATGGTCTTGTAAAAGAGCAATACTTCCATCTTTTTGAGGATGAAGAACTATGATATGAATCAATTTTTCTAGAATCTGTGAAGAGAGAAAGAAGGCAACAGCCCCCAAGCCCAAGACAGCTAAATTAATCTGGTATTTCTTTTTGGCATACCAAATGCTCCCTATCAAAAAAGCCAGCAACAGCACCATGGTAATAATGATATGAATGGTCATTTTCTTCTCCTATTCTGCCTTTTCAATATCTTTTTTCATCTCGTCAACATTGAACTTAGCAAACAAGTATTGACGGTCTTGGACTGGGAAACGTTGATCCAACTGGTCAACTGCTCCCACCTCGATAATGCCTTCCTTGATGACAAAGTCCATGACATGCCCACCGAAGGTCAAGTCATCTGATATGAAGTGCAGATGGTAGCCTGCCACACTAACTCCATGGAAAATCTCTGGCGTCCAGAAACCAACGATGGTTCCTGCGACATTGTCACGACGATATTCAGGCTGATGGGTTGCAACATCAGCAAACTTGGTCTCTGGTGTCGACTTGGGAATCATGCGCACATGCATATGTGAAAATTCCCCACGAATCTTGATAGAGCGGAAAAGATTTTCCCCATCATAATAAGACTCAATCCGTTCTTCCAATTCCTTATCTGTCATCTCAAACCGCTGGCGGAAAATAACCTCTGCCTGATGCGGTACTACCGCTGCATAAGGAATAAGAGCATCTGGTGACACCTCCACAATATCTGGCTGGTCGCCTGATCCTTTGGCCTGATAAGCCTTGCCATCCAAGACAATCAATTCTCCATCAATGGAATCCAAGGTTCCCAAACCAAGGTCACCATGCTCTAGCAATTCTCCTACTGTCATGGTCCCACCATAAAGGCCAGCCATCAAGGCTCCAAGGGTATTGTATTGAAATAATTTCACTGGTTCCTGCACGTTCTTATCCATTCACTTTCTTGTCTGTTATTCTATAAATGTTACTCCTAAGTATACCACATTTGCCTCTAGATGTGCACGAGAGAAACACTCTAAACATTGCCAAGAAGGAAAAAAAAGGGTACAATGTAACAAAATCAAGGGAGGTCTGGAATGAAGAAACAAAGCAAGTACCAAGAGGTCGTTGCCTATCTGAAAAATGGTATCGAGTCTGGACGATTTCCTACGGGTAGCCGCCTGCCTTCTATCCGTCAACTGAGCCTTGACTTTCACTGTAGCAAGGACACCATTCAACGAGCCCTGCTGGAATTACGGCACGAACAATACCTCTATGCCAAACCTCAGAGTGGCTACTATGTATTAGAACAAGGGCAACACCAAGACCTAGAAATCGAGGTTACAGATGAACATGCCAGCGCCTATGACGATTTCCGACTCTGCGTCAATGAAACCTTGATTGGCCGGGAAAACTACCTTTTTAACTACTATGACAACCAGGAAGGATTAGAAGACCTAAGACAGTCCATTCACAAATTACTCTTTGAGCAAGCTCTCTACTGCAAGGCTGACCAACTAGTACTGACTTCTGGGACCCAACAAGCCCTTTTTATCCTCTCTCAAATTTCCTTTCCAAGCCAAGCAAAGGAAATCTTAGTCGAACAGCCTACCTACCATCGGATGAATCGCCTCTTGATTGCTCAAGGTCTGGACTATCAAACGATTGAACGAGGCATTGATGGAATTGACTTGGAGGAACTTGAACGGCATTTCCAAACGGGAAAGATCAAGTTTTTCTACACTATTCCTCGTTTTCACTATCCTCTAGGCCATTCCTATTCAGAGCAGGACAAACGGGCTATTCTTGACTTAGCTGCCAAGTATGGGGTCTACATCGTAGAGGACGACTATCTGGGGGATTTGGACTCCAAGAAGGGCCAGACCTTCCACTATCTAGATACAGAGGAGCGCGTCATTTATATCAAGTCCTTCTCAACCAGCCTCTTTCCAGCCCTTCGGATTACGTCGCTCATTCTTCCAAATGCTATCAAAGAAGCTTTTGTGGCCTACAAAAATATCCTAGACTACGACAGCAACCTCATCATGCAAAAGGCCCTGTCACTCTATATTGACAGTCAATTATTTGAGAAAAATCGGCTGGCTCGCTTGTCCAATCAGGAAGACTACCAAAAACAAATCGAGGAAAGTTTAACCAAAACACCTTGTCCCCTTCCTCATTTTCCCCTACATGATGGCTTATTACTAGATCTGAGACAGTACCCTAAAATCGCCAGTCTCAAACACAGCCAACTGAGCTTAGACTTCTTTGAAGAGGCTTACTTAGATGCCTGCCCTTATCAATTTGCCAAGGTATCCTTAGAAAATCTAGAAAAGGTCTTAAACTATTTAAAAGCAGAATTGGAATAACCTCCAACTCTGCTTTTTTCTTATTCTTCAACTTCTGTTAGGGTTGCTGCTTTTTCAAGATATTTTTGGTAGGTACCGTCATCCTTGAGTTTTTGGATGACCTTGTCCACCACTTCTTTCAAATCAGCACTATTTTTTCTAAGAGCAACGGCATTGGCTTCGCCATCCTTCATCTTCAAGCTGACAGTTGCAACAGCTAGGTCCGCATTTTTAGCAGCATAGCTAAGGGCAACAGGCTCATCCATGTGAACAGCATCCACTTTTCCAGCCTGCAATTCATTGACAGCTTCACCCATATTAGTTAGGGAAGTCAATTGCGCTTTTGGCAATTGTTCCTTGACCATTGATTCTGGAACAGTCCCTTTTTGGGCTGCAATATTAGCACTTTCAAGGCTAGTTAAATCCTTGTATTTTTCTACATCAGACTTACGAACCAAGAAACTAATCTTGTTTTCATAGTAAGGGATTGAAAAATCAAAGACTTCTTTTCTCTCGTCAGTAGCGCTAATTCCTGCAACTGCTAGGTCAGCCTTACCAGTTTGAAGACTAGTCAAGACATTGTCAAAACTCATGCTTGAAATTTCCAACTTCACCCCAAGTTCATCAGCGATAGCCTGGGCCATGTCAATGTCCGCACCGACTACCTGGTTTTTTCCGTCAACTAAGGATTGGAATTCAAAAGGTGCATAGTCAGGACTAGTCGCCACAACTAATTTCCCCTTTTGCTTAATGGCCTCAACAGCTGACTGAGAACCATTAGAACCCGACTGGCAAGCCACTAAGAAGAAACTTGCAAGAAAGCTACATAAAACAAATATCCATTTTTTTGATTTCATAAATAAACAACCTCTCTGTTAATTTTGTATAATTATAACGCTATCCAAGATACTTGTCAAGTATTTTTTGAATTTTTATCTTAAAAATATTTTTTTCATTCAATAAAAGGAGCTATCAGTTGATTTCAAGCTCCTTTTTATACAGAATAAATCTATTTTATAATTCGACAATCTTACCTGTTTCAAAGTAAACAACCCATTCACAGATATTTTTGGCATAGTCTCCAATGCGTTCCAAGAAAGCAATCACTTGGAAATAATCACGGCCTGTAACGATAGCATCTGGATTTTTCTTGATTTCTTCTGTAGCCAAGTCACGAATGCTATCAAAGTAATGGTTGATTTTTTCGTCCATGGCTGCTACTTCATAGGCCTGATCTACTGAACCATTCAGATAGAGCTCAAGGGCTGCTTCGACGAAGTTCTTGACATCGCGACCCATTCTCTTGATTTCTTCTTCAACAGCTGGGATACGTTGTTCCCCCTTCATACGAATGGCTGCTTTTGCGATGGAAACAGCATGGTCACCCATACGTTCCAAGTCAGATACTGCTTTTAAGACTGTTAAAACGGTACGCAAGTCTTGAGAAACTGGTTGTTGAAGGGCAATCATTTCAAATGATTTCTTCTCCAATTTCACTTCGTATTCGTTTACTTCTGCATCGTCTTCGATGACTTCCTTGGCCAAATCACGGTCATGCGTAACAAAGGCACGCACTGTACGATTGATTTGGGATAGCACTTCCTGTCCCATGGCATAGAACTGGTTGTGCAATTTCTCCAAATCTTCTTCAAATTGAGAACGTAACATCATTTATCTCCTTATCCAAATTTTCCTGAAATATAGTCTTCTGTTTCCTTGTGTTGTGGGTTGAGGAACATCTTCTTAGTATCGTTAAACTCAATCAAATCTCCATCTAGGAAAAATCCTGTCTTGTCAGAAATACGAGAGGCTTGTTGCATAGAACGCGTAACCAAGAGCATAGTGTATTTATCTTTTAAGCCATACAAGGTTTCTTCAATCTTACCAGCTGAGATAGGGTCCAAGGCTGAAGTCGGTTCATCCAAGAGAATGATTTTAGGACTAGTTGCCAAAACACGAGCAACGCAAACACGTTGCTGTTGACCACCTGAAAGTCCGATAGCTGAATCATGCAGGCGATCCTTGACCTCATCCCAGATAGAAGCCCGTTGCAAGGCTTTTTCTACCGCCTCGTCCAGAACCTGTTTGTCCTTAACTCCATTGATACGAAGCCCGTAAACAACATTTTCGTAGATAGACATAGGGAAGGGGTTGGGCTGTTGGAAAACCATACCGATTTCTTTACGCAATTCAACTGTATCTGTACGAGGACTGTAGATGTTGTGGCCATTATAAACCACCGAACCGGTTGTGGTTACCTCTGGATTGAGATCCCCCATGCGGTTGATAGCCTTGAGGAGGGTTGACTTCCCTGATCCAGATGGACCGATCAAGGCTGTAATTTCCTTAGGTTGGAAAGATAGGGAAACACTATTCAAGGCCTTCTTTTGATTGTAGTAAACGGACAGGTCTGACACCTGTAAAATCGCTTCTGTCATACTGTTTCCTTTCTATCCAAAGTGTCCTGTTACGTAGTCATTGGTTGACTGTAGTTTAGCATTTTGGAAAATATTAGAGGTCTTATCGTACTCGATCAAGTCACCCAAGTAGAAAAATCCTGTGTAGTCACTAGCACGCGCAGCCTGCTGCATACTGTGAGTCACGATGATGATGGTAAAGTCCTTCTTCAATTCCAACATAGTTTCTTCCAGCTGGGCTGTCGCAATGGGATCCAAGGCTGACGCTGGTTCATCCATCAAAAGGATATCTGGTTTGACAGAGATGGCACGAGCGATACAGAGACGTTGCTGCTGACCACCTGACAGGGTCAAGGCTGACTTTTGCAAATCGTCTTTGACCTGATCCCAAAGGGCAGCTTGACGAAGAGAGGTTTCCACAATTTCATCCAAGACTTGCTTGTCCTTAACCCCTGCACGTTCATGGGCAAAAGTGATATTGCGATAGATAGACTTGGCAAAAGGATTTGGTCGTTGGAAGACCATTCCGATGTGTTTACGCATCTCGTAAACGTTGATTTCTGGACGGTTGACATCAATCCCTTGGTAGAGAATTTGACCTGTTACCTTAGCAATATCAATGGTATCATTCATACGGTTGAGACTGCGGAGGTAGGTTGATTTCCCAGATCCAGATGGGCCAATTAAGGCTGTAATTTTATTTTTTTCAAATTGCATATCGATGCCCTTAATGGATTCTTTTTTACCGTAGTAAACATGTAAATCCTTAGTAGAGAGGGCCACTTTCTCTTCAGGAAAGGTGATGATATGCTTTTCATCCCAATTATATTTTGACATGGCTTCTCCTTTAGGCAGCGGTTAATTTCTTATGTAGGTAGCTTCCGAGTTTACGGGCTCCAAAGTTAAAGATGAGGATAAAGATGAGGAGCACGGCCGCAGAACCTGCTGATACGATGGTTCCATCTGGAATGGTTCCTTCGCTATTGACTTTCCAGATGTGGACAGCCAAGGTTTCTGCTTGACGGAAGATAGAGATTGGGCTGGTCACACTGAGAATATTCCAGTTAGACCAGTCAAGAGCTGGAGCGGATTGTCCTGCTGTGTAAATCAAAGCAGCAGCCTCACCAAAGATACGACCAGAGGCCAAGACAACCCCCGTTACAATCCCTGGAAGGGCTTCTGGAATGACCACATGGACTACAGTCTCCCAACGAGAAATCCCAAGAGCTAGGCCAGCTTCACGTTGCGTGTGGTGAACGTGTTTCAAACTGTCTTCAACATTACGAGTCATCTGAGGCAGGTTAAAGACTGTCAAGGCCAAGGCACCTGAAATGATTGAAAATCCATACTCAAACTGAACTACAAAGATCAAGTAACCAAATAGACCCACAACCACTGATGGCAATGAAGACAAGATTTCAATACAGGTTCTGACAAAGTTGGTCACAGGACCTTTTTTGGCGTATTCAGCTAGGAAAATCCCAGCTCCCATAGACAAAGGCACAGAGATAATCAAGGTAATGACCAAAAGGAAGAAGGAATTATAAAGCTGAATTCCAATCCCTCCACCTGCTTGGTAAGATGATGATTTGCCAGTCAAGAAAGACCAAGAGATGTGGGGCAAACCACGAACCAAGATATAAAGAATCAAGGATGCCAAGATGGCAACGATAATTCCTGCAATTGAGTAGAGGACAGCTGTTGCAATTTTATCTAATTTCTTAGCGTGCATAGTTTTTCTTTCCTCTTTCTTTCGTAATCAATTTAATCACACTGTTGAAGGCCAAACTCATCAAGAGCAAGACTAAGGCTAGTGACCAGAGAACGTTATTGTCAACGGTTCCCATAACTGTATTTCCGATACCCATGGTCAAGACAGAGGTCAAGGTCGCAGCAGGTGTTGTCAATGAAGTTGGGACAACGGCTGAGTTTCCGACCACCATCTGAATGGCCAAGGCCTCACCAAAGGCACGCGCCATCCCAAAGACCACTGCTGTAAAAATCCCTGAACGCGCAGCCTTTAAGGTCACGCGCCAGATGGTTTGCCAACGAGTGGCTCCCATAGCCAAACTAGCTTCGCGGTAGTGACGAGGCACCGCACGCAAGCTATCAGTTGTCATAAAGGTTACCGTTGGTAGGATCATGACAAAGAGAACAAAAATCCCTGATAAAATCCCAAAACCAGTTCCACCAAAGACACTACGGACAAAAGGAACTACGACCTGTAAACCGATAAATCCATACACGACTGAAGGAATTCCGACCAGCAATTCAATGGCTGGTTGCAAGATTCTAGCACCTTTTGGTGAGACTTCGGTCATAAATACTGCCGCACCAATAGCAAAAGGAGTTGCGATAAGGGCCGATAGGATTGTGACAATAAAGGAACCCAAAATCATAGGAAGGGCACCAAATTGTTTACCTGAAGGATTCCAAGTTTGGCCAAAGAGGAAATCAAAGATGTTAACCCCATTGACAAAGAAGGTCGACAAACCTTTTTGGGCTACGAAGATCAAAATCATAGCCACGATGATGACAATCAAAGACAGACAGGCAAAGGTCAAGCCTTTTCCAAGTTTCTCTAAACGAGAGTTCTTTGAGGGAGAGAGTAATTTTTTAGCTAATTCTTCTTGATTCATTAGTGACTCCCTTCTAGTGCTGTCACCGTTCCTACAGCATCTTTTTCAACCTTCATTTCCTTGACAGAAATATAGCCCATTCCCTTAACGATTCCACTTTGCGCTTCATCTGAGAGGACAAAGTTGAGAAATTCTGCCACCAATTCATTTGGTTGACCTAGGGTATACATGTGTTCATAAGACCACAAAGGCCAGTTATTGGTTGTAACATTTTCTGCAATCGGCTCATAGCCATTCAACTTCATGCGTTTCACCGAGTCATCCACATAGGCAAAGGCTAGGTAAGAAATGGCTCCTGGTGTCTGGGAAACAATGTTTTTGACCATCCCATTTGAATCCTGTTCTTGACTCTGCACAGCAGACTGACCATCCATGATAACACTATCAAAGGTTGCACGTGAACCAGAACTTGCTGCACGGTTAATAATAGAAATGGCTAGGTCTTTCCCGCCGACTTCTTTCCAGTTGGTTACTTGACCTGTGAAGATGCTACGGAGTTGTTCTGTTGTCAGATTTTCAACGTCAACTTCCTTGTTTACAATCACTGCCAAGCCCGCTACGGCTACCTTATGATCCACTAGAGCGGATGCGTTGATACCGTCTTTTTCCTCGGCAAATACGTCTGAATTTCCTACATCAACGGCTCCAGACTGAACCTGAGACAGACCTGTACCAGATCCTCCACCTTGGACGTTGACTGTTTTTCCAACGTGTATAGAGCCAAATTCATCTGCTGCTGCTTCGACCAAGGGCTGAAGAGCCGTTGAGCCAACAGCTGTCATGGATTCCCCACGATCAATCCAGCTAGCACATCCCGCCAAAGAACCTGCTAGCAAAAGAGCCGCAAGGGATAGAGCGAGTTTTTTCCTTTTTTTCACTGTTTTTTCTCCTTGAAAATAATGGTGAATGCTGTGAATTTTTTCAACTATTTATTTATGTTTTTCTTTTTTAAAATTGGGAACCAACCGAAGTTGCTAGCTTAGTTTTACTAGAAATTTGCTCAGTTGTCTTCTCAACAAATTTTGACTTAAAATAAAAGACAATTTGAAAAAATCCATACTTCCACTATAACATAGACAAGCTACTTTGACTAGCATTTTCACTTGAATCTGAGGCCTTTTGGAAAATAATTTTTCAAAACATTTCCAGTCACCTTAGCAAAGCCCAAACCATTGCCTTGAACCAAAACTTGGTACCAACCATTTGGCAGACTTTCTGCCAGATGAACAGTTTCTCCAGCCACATACTTTACAAACTCTTCTTGGTCAATTTCAACCGACTGCTTGACCTGACTCGGTTTCAAGGCTAGACCAAGAGCAAAACTAGGCTCAAAGCGTTTCTTCTTAAAGGTACCCAGATGCAGTCCATTACGAGCAATCTTGAGCTTCCCTAAATCTGGCAAAAATTCTGGCAGGAGATAGAGTTGGTCACCAAAAGTCTGCAAGATTCCCCTTAGATTGATTTTCAGGTGTTTTTGGGCAAATTCCTGCCACAAAGTAACTTGTTCTCGGCTGAGATTGCTCTTACTTGCCTTAAATTTAGGAGCTGGATTGTCACCTCTAAATTGTAAATGAGCTACAAACTGACCCTCTCCCTTAAAATGATGAGGGTACATCCGAGCCGTTTCTGGCAGGTCAATACCAGCTACCATTCCATTGATATGCTCTACTGGCAGCAAATCAAAATCATACTCTTCCAGTAGCCAATTGACGATCTCTTCATTTTCCTCAGGTGCCCAGGTACAGGTTGAATAAACCAAACGACCACCTTCTGCTAGCATGGTTACTGCTTCCTCCAGAATTTCTCTTTGCAAGCTAGCACATTGACTTGGATAATCTAAGCTCCAATAGTCCATAGCATCTGGTTGCTTACGAAACATTCCTTCCCCAGAGCAAGGGGCATCAAGGACGATTAAGTCAAAATAGCCTTTAAAGACCTTGGCCAAGCGGTCAGCAGATTCATTGGTCACCACGACATTTGTCGCTCCAAAGCGCTCCATGTTTTCTACTAAAATCTTAGCCCGTTTGCTTGAAATTTCATTGGAGACGAGAAGACCCTCCCCTGCTAGATAGGCTGCCAGTTGGGTTGATTTGCCACCTGGTGCAGCGGCCAGGTCCAAGACCTTCATACCAGGACTGGGCTGGGCTACCTGAGCCACCATTTGGGCAGCGGGTTCTTGCGAATAAACTAAACCTGTAGCATGCTCAGGCGATTTCCCTGAAACCTTCCCATAGTGGCCCCAAGGGGTTTGAGGAATAGCATCAGGAAAGGAAACTGGCGCTTCTTTTAAAGGATTGACCCGAAAGGCCGAAACCGCTTCCTCCTCAAAAGAGGCAAGAAAATCTCTTGCCTCATCTCCTAGTATCTCTTCATATTTTTCAACAAATCCTTCTGGAAATTGCATTTAAGTTCTTTTCCTTTCGTAAATATAGGACTGAATTTCCTCCTGCATCTCAAGAGGCACCATCATGACCGGCTGTCTGGTTTGAAAATCAAGCGCTTGGCCAGAAAGGGTCACAACCCGATAGCCCAGATTTTCCCCTAAAATACTAGCCGCAGCATAATCCCATGGTTGCAGATAGGTGACATAGGTCAACAAACGCCCTGACAAAATCTTGGCAAAACTAATGGCCGCACTCCCATAGACACGAACACCAAGGACAGCTCGACTCAAATCAGCCAAGCCCCATTCATTGGTTTCTAGCATGCCACTATTCCCTGCAATGAGAAAATCTCCAAGTGGTTTTGCTTTAAAAGGAGCAAGGGGCTTATCATTTAGACAAACTGGAAAGGCTCCACCACCGTGGTAACAATCCCCTTTGACCACATCATAAATCAGACCAAACTGACCTTGACCATTTTCAAAATAAGCCATCATAACAGCAAAATCTTCCTGCTGGGCTACAAAATTATTGGTACCATCAATTGGATCAATGACCCAAACCTTGCCCTCTTGAACCGAGGCTCGCAGACAACCTTCTTCAGCACAAATCTTATCCTCAGGATAACGGGATAAAATCTCACCAACCAAGAGCTCCTGAACTTCCTTGTCCAGTCTGGTCACCAAATCTGTTGGAGAGGTCTTCGTCTCAACACACAAATCTTCCTGCATATGGTCAAGGATGTACTGGCCCGCCTTCTTGACCAGCTCTTTAGCAAATTCAAATTTACTTTCCAAGAGAAATCTTTCCTTCCCCTTTTTCCTTGGCAGCCTGAACCGCTCGGTAGAGCGAATAGCCACTAACTGTTTCAAATTCTCGTCCCAAACGTTTCTCTTCACTCTTGCTTGGCACGACCACCTTGAATCCCTTATAGGAGTCCAGTAACTTTTTAGCCTCTACCTTGCTTTCATAGGCAGCTTCAACATCATTAAAAAAAGAAAGCACTGAAGCAAGTTCTTCAGTGCTCCACGACAAATCTAGTGGGTAACTATACTGTTTGTTCATTAACTAATACCAGCTCTCATTCTTGCTTCTTTTAGTTCTTGCTTACGGTAACTACGAGGGAGAAAAGCACGAATCTCATCTTCATTAAAACCGATCTGCATACGTTTGGCATCAATAATAATGGGACGACGCAAAAGACTAGGATACTGCTCAATCAAATGAAGCAATTCTGATACCGAAATACTTTCTACATCAATATCTAATTTTTGAAAAATTTTTGAACGAGTTGAAATAATGTCATCAGTACCATTTTCGGTCAAGGAAAGGATGTGTTGCAATTCTTTTCTTGTTAAGGGACTGGTCATAATATTGTGTTCCTCAAAGGGCACCTTATGTTTTTCTAGCCAGGCCTTTGCCTTACGACATGAAGTACAGCTCGGTGATAGAAATAGTGTAATCATGCTTTTCTCTTCTTATCTATACTTTGCTACCTCTATTATACAAAAAAATAAAGCGCTTGACTAGAGATTTTTAGAAAAAAAGCCTATTTTTTCAAGAAAAATAGACTGTTTGCGAACGATTAATACATTTCTGAATTAGTTAATTCACTCTTAACGATAGTTTCGAATCACACACCTAATTTATACATGTGAAATAAGAACATCTTTCGTTTCACTTCCTACGACTTTTTAGATAAAGATAGCCAAAGAAGCTTTCATAGAGGGCAAAAAAGAGGAGGAAGGCATGAAGGAAAAAGGTCTCTGGCAAAATCAGAATAACAGGATCCTTGGCTGGGTCAAAAAGCCAGGTATCATCTCCCACAAAGAGAATTTGATGGAAAAGAGTAAAGAATTGGTCAAAACCAATCAAAACTCCCCCAAGACCAATCAGCACAGGCAAGACTACTAGAGTCAAAAGCCCCTTACTGAATAGAGATAAAAAGCCCTTTTTCACAATCCCTTTGACAAAGACGTAAAAACTTGGCAGTGTCACTAGGGCTACTAGCTGAACCAAGTGAAAGAGATTTTTGACCACCGCAAAGTGGTGCAGACCAGCTGCTGACGAACGAAAATCAGGCATCTGCAAGACCTGGCTAAAAGGATTGGTAAGATAATTCATCAAGATATGAAAATTGTATTGAATAGTTTCTGGTTTTAGATAAACTCGATTCGTTAGGTGCAACCACTGAATCTCCATAGGATAGAAGACCCAAGCCAGATAAATGGTCAGAAGGATAGAAAGCGAGAGGAGAAAGAGCATAGAGCTCCAAAAGGTCAGTTTAGTTTTCATCAAAATCCCACTCCGCAAGACTAGAAACCACATGAGTCGGTGCGATTGGCAGGTCTGCTACTTCTTCTGCCTTGGTAAAACCTGTCGTCACCAAAAGCGTTGGAATACCATTGTCAATCCCAGCCCGGATATCAGTCAGGTAGTTATCTCCGACCATGATTAACTCTTCACGTTCCAAACCTAAGTGCTCAACCGCCTTGTCCATAATAATGGCATTTGGTTTTCCAATATAAACAGGCTTCACTCGTGTTGCTACTTCAAGAAGCGTAATCAGTGAACCAGCACCTGGCAAAAGACCGCGTTCTGTCGGGATGTTGAGGTCAGGATTGGTTCCGATAAAATGAGCTCCCTTTTGGATAGCAAGAGTTGCTGTCGCAAATTTTTCATAATCAACTTGCCAGTCCAGGCCTACTACCACATAGGCAGGATTTTCCTTGTCTTCGACATAACCAGCCGCCTTAATGGCTTCCTTAAGCCCTGCTTCTCCGATGACATAGACCGTCTTTTCAAGCCCCAAGTCATTCATATAGTCGATAGTGGCCAAAGTCGCTGTGTAGACAGTCGATAGGGGCGTATCGATATTAAAATTCTGAGCCAACATTTCTTGAACACTCTCTGGAGTACGGGTTGTATTGTTGGTCACAAAGAGATAGGGAATGTCCCGCTTTTGCAATTCATGGATAAAAGCCTCCCCTGCTGGGATTCTGTCTTTACCCTTATAAATAGTTCCGTCTAAATCAATTAAATAGCCTTTATATTTCATATTTTCTCTAATCCTTTTTCATTTCTTGCCAAGTAATCATAGCTTGGGCATTGGTAGCCCCGTCGCTTGTAATCTCATGCTTGCTTTCCAGTCCAGTCCGTTCAACAGCCGATGTAATAACCCCACCTGGTCGAACTTCCTTGACATACTTGAGGTTGATTCTCTTGGGAATATATTGGGTCAAAAAGTCCGCTCCCATAACCTCAAAAATCCAGTCCAGATACTTACTATTATTGACATGACCATTCATATCCAAGTCGTAAAAACGAACATGGTAATCCTTGCTGAATGGTTCTTCCAAAGACTCATACTTTGGCCCACGGATAAGCTTTTTATCAAAATCAGACTGATACGGAGCCACAATCTCAGGTTCGACAGCATGGACTTTTCGACTGTCGCGGTCCATGAGAACAAAGGTCGCCATCATGTGGATGAGTTCCTGACCTGCTTCATCATAAATGTTAAAGCGACGGTAGCAAAAGAGCCGATTGTAGCTCAAAGCTTCCGTTTCGATGGTAATTTCTTCCGCAAAACGAGGCAAACGAACCACCTCAATATCGTATTCTGTGATAATCCAGACCAGATTATGCTCTTCCAAAATGGCCTTATCACTAACTCCTAACTCAATCGACTGCATCCCTGAAACTTGAAGGGATAGCAAAATCACATCTGGAAGCTTGATATGACCGTTCATATCAGCCATATCAAAAGGAATTTTCATTTTCATTCGATAAGTTAAGCCCATCATCTACTCCAAAATAAATCGTTCTGCTACGGTGTCTCCTAAAAAGAGACCTCTTTTTGTCATACGAACTCGGTCACCATCTATTTGCATGAGACCTTGTTGAACCAATTCTCTGACAATTTCTCCATAAAGTCCATCGAAAGACCGTCCAAATTTTTCCTCAAATCGCGCCATGGAAACCCCTGATTTCTTGCGGAGTCCCAAGAACATTTCTTCTTCCATTTGCTCTTTTTGACTCAGGTGCTCTTCTGTGATGCGAGCATTGCCTTCCTCAACTGCATTAAGATAATGACGAATGGGACCATGATTTTTATAGCGTACTCCATTTACATAACCAGAGGCCCCAGCACCGATGCCATAGTATTCAGCATTGTCCCAGTACATGAGATTGTGGCGACTTTCAAAACCAGGCTTTGAGAAATTAGAAATCTCATAATGTTCAAAACCAGCTCGCTCCAGCTCTGCGATGATATACTCAAACATCTCAGCCTCAAGTTCCTCCTTAGGCAGAGGCAATTTCCCTCGTCGCATACGGTTCATAAAGACCGTATGATTTTCCAAAATCAAACTATACAAACTCATATGGGGAATATCCAGCCCAATGGCCTTAGCCACATTGTCCTTAACTTGCTCCATAGTCTGACCAGGCAGCGCATAAATCAAATCGATAGAGATATTGTCAAAATCAGCCAGTTTCAGGCGGTCAATATTTTCATAAATATCCTTCTCCAAATGACTGCGCCCAATCTTTTTCAACATCTTGTCGTCAAAGGTCTGCACGCCTAGCGAAACACGATTGACAGCCGAGTTTTTCAAAACAGCTATCTTATCTGCATCCAAGTCGCCTGGATTGGCTTCAATGGTCAACTCTTCTAAGACAGACAAGTCCAAGTTTTTAGTCAAGCCCTTCAATAACACCTCCAGTTGAGAAGCTGACAAAGCTGTCGGTGTGCCACCACCGATATAGAGGGTTCTCAACTTTTGAATATCATAAGATTGAAACTCTTCTAACAGATGTTCCAAATAACTATCTACCGGCTGATTCTTGATAAAAACTTTTGAAAAGTCACAATAATAACAAATTTGGGTACAAAATGGGATATGCACATAGGCTGACGTTGGTTTTTTCTGCATAGTACTTATTATACCACAAAAGCGAACAATACTTAGAATTCCGTTTAACAAAATCCTAGCATTATTCGCTTTCTTTATCTAATCATTCTTTGTATTTTATGACTAACACGATTCCCAGAATCAATCTAGTTTATCTTTACAATACAAAAGAATGAATGTTTATTTGACTAAATTTTTAGTCTTCTTTTTTCTTGCGAGCTACAAGTCCAAATCCACTCAATAGTCCAAGAAGTCCTAGAGAGGCAAGTGTCGCATTTGATTCTGTTCCTGTATTTGGCAATACATTTTGAGAATCATTTGACTTAGCTCCATTATCAATAGCATCTGTAGTATCTTCATAATTTGCATTCGAAGTAACCGTTACAGTGACTGGGATTTCTTCCGTTGAGCCATCTGGATAACGTACAAGAACTTTACCTGTAATCTTATCTCCTGGTTTCGCTCCTTCTGGAATAGTTACAGTAACTTTGCCATCTTTATCCACAGTGATAACTCCTGGTTGATCACTTTCGAAGGTTGTGCCTTCTGGAATTTTCTTACCAGATTCTTCTGTCAATGGAATTTCAACCTTAGAACCTGGGTTGCCATGGCCATCTTCATACTTCGGTGTGTAGATATCTTTATCTTGTTCACCTACTGTCACAGTGACTGGCACTTCTTCCGTTGAGCCATCTGGATAACGTACAAGAACTTTACCTGTAATCTTATCTCCTGGTTTTGCTCCTTCTGGAATTGTAACAGTGACTTTGCCATCTTTATCTACTGTGATGACTCCTGGTTGGTCACTTTCGAAGGTTGTGCCAGCTGGAATCTTCTTACCATTCGCTTCTGTCAATGGAATTTCAACCTTAGAACCTGGTTTGCCATTGCCTTCTTCATACTTCGGTGTGTAGATATCTTTATCTTGTTCACCTACTGTTACAGTGACTGGCACTTCTTCCGTTGAGCCATCTGGATAACGTACAAGAACTTTACCTGTAATCTTATCTCCTGGTTTTGCTCCTTCTGGAATCGTTACTGTAACTTTTCCATCTTTATCTACTGTGATGACTCCTGGTTGATCACTTTCGAAGGTTGTACCAGCTGGAATCTTCTTACCATTCGCTTCTGTTAATGGAATTTCAACCTTAGTTCCTGGTTTGCCATTGCCATCTTCATACTTCGGTGTGTAGATATCTTTATCTTGTTCACCTACTGTCACAGTGACTGGGATTTCTTCCGTTGAGCCATCTGGATAACGTACAAGAACTTTACCTGTAATCTTATCTCCTGGTTTTGCTCCTTCTGGAATTGTTACTGTAACTTTTCCATCTTTATCTACTGTGATAACTCCTGGTTGGTCACTTTCGAAGGTTGTGCCTGATGGAATCTTCTTACCATTTTCTTCTGTTAATGGAATTTCCACTTTAGATCCTGGTTTTCCATTTCCATCTTCGTATTTCGGTGTATAGATATCTTTATCTTGTTCACCTACTGTAACCGTTACTGGTACTTCTTCTGTTGATCCATCTGGATATCTTACTAGAACTTTACCTGTAATCTTATCTCCTGGTTTTGCTCCGTCTGGAATTGTCACAGTGACTTTGCCATCTTTATCTACTGCGATGACTCCTGGTTGATCACTTTCGAAGGTTGTACCTTCTGGAATCTTCTTACTATTTTCTTCTGTTAATGGAATTTCCACTTTAGATCCTGGTTTTCCATTTCCATCTTCGTATTTTGGTGTATAGATATCTTTATCTTGTTCACCTACTGTAACCGTTACTGGTACTTCTTCTGTTGATCCATCTGGA
>NZ_JASOOK010000012.1:0-52269 GCF_030217725.1 Streptococcus sp. UMB1203
GGACTTTTTTTCTACACAAAAATAGGCTCCATAATATCTATAGGGGATTTACCCACTACAAATATTATAGAGCCTTTTATGTTAGTATGGTAGTATGATAAGGAATAAAAAACAAGATTATGTACTGGCCTACAAGCAACCAGCGTCAATGACATATAAGGGTTGGGAAGAAGAGGCCTTACCGATAGGCAATGGTTCTTTAGGGGCAAAAGTATTTGGGCTTATTGGAGCTGAGCGGATTCAATTCAATGAAAAGAGCCTTTGGTCTGGTGGACCTCAACCAGATAGTTCCGACTATCAGGGTGGAAATCTTCAGGATCAGTATGTTTTTTTAGCTGAGATTCGGCAAGCTTTGGAGAAGAGAGACTACAATACTGCTAAGGAACTGGCTGAACAGCACTTGGTCGGGCCCAAAACGAGTCAATATGGAACCTATCTGTCCTTTGGGGATATTCACATTGATTTTAGCAATCAAGGCAAGACTTTGTCTCAGGTGACGGATTACCAGAGACTTCTTAATATCAGTAAGGCACTTGCGACGACTTCTTATGTCTATAAGGGAACGAGATTTGAACGTGAAACTTTTGCCAGTTTTCCAGATGATCTCTTGGTTCAGCGCTTTACTAAGGAAGGGGCGGAAACTCTAGATTTTACTATAGAACTGTCGCTGACCCGCGATTTGGCTTCTGATGGAAAGTATGAGCAGGAAAAATCTGATTACAAGGAATGTAAGTTGGATATTACTGATTCTCATATCTTGATGAAGGGAAGAGTTAAGGACAATGACCTGCGGTTTGCTAGTTATCTAGCTTGGGAAACGGATGGAGACATTAGAGTCTGGTCAGATCAGGTTCAGATATCAGGAGCCAGTTATGCTAATCTCTTCTTAGCAGCTAAGACAGATTTTGCCCAAAATCCTGCTAGCAATTATCGCAAGAAACTAGATTTAGAGCAACAGGTAAAAGACTTGGTGGAGACAGCTAAAGAAAAGGGCTATGCCCAATTGAAATCAAGGCATATTGAGGACTACCAAGCCTTATTCCAGCGTGTTCAATTGGATTTGGGAGCTGAAGTTGAAGCATCCACTACAGATGATTTGCTAAAAAATTATAAGCCACAAGAAGGACAGGCTTTGGAGGAGTTGTTCTTCCAGTATGGACGGTATTTATTGCTTAGTTCTTCTAGAGATTGCCCAGATGCCCTACCAGCTAACTTACAGGGAGTCTGGAATGCGGTCGACAATCCTCCTTGGAATTCGGACTATCACTTGAATATCAACTTGCAGATGAATTATTGGCCAGCCTATGTTACTAATCTTCTAGAGACGGCCTTTCCGGTCATCAACTATATCGATGATTTGCGAGTCTATGGTCGCCTAGCAGCTGCAAGGTATGCAGGAATCGTCTCTCAGGAAGGGGAGGAGAATGGTTGGTTGGTTCATACTCAAGCGACTCCCTTTGGTTGGACGGCACCTGGTTGGGATTACTATTGGGGTTGGTCACCAGCCGCCAATGCGTGGATGATGCAAACCGTTTATGAAGCCTATTCATTTTACAGGGATCCAGACTATCTCAGGGAGAAAATTTATCCCATGTTGAGGGAAACGGTTCGTTTTTGGAATGCTTTTTTACATGAGGATCAGCAGGCGCAGCGTTGGGTTTCTTCTCCATCTTACTCACCAGAACATGGGCCGATTTCGATTGGCAATACCTATGACCAATCTCTGATTTGGCAATTATTCCATGATTTTATTCAGGCTGCTCAAGAATTGGGGCTGTATGAGGACTTGTTGATTGAAGTCAAGGAGAAGTTTGACCTGCTTAATCCTTTGCAAATCACTAAATCTGGTCGAATCAGGGAGTGGTATGAAGAGGAAGAGCAGCATTTTCAAAATGAGAAAGTGGAGCTCCATCATCGGCACGCTTCCCATTTGGTGGGACTCTATCCTGGCAATCTCTTTAGCTATATAGGGCAAGAGTATCTTGATGCGGCGCGTGCTAGTCTCAATGATCGTGGAGATGGCGGGACAGGTTGGTCCAAGGCTAATAAGATCAATCTTTGGGCGCGTCTAGGAGATGGCAATCGAGCCCATAAATTATTAGCAGAGCAGTTAAAGTCATCCACCTTGCCAAATCTTTGGTGTAGCCACCCTCCTTTTCAGATAGATGGTAATTTTGGTGCTACGAGTGGCATGGCAGAAATGTTGCTCCAGTCTCATACAGCTTATCTGATGCCCCTAGCTGCCCTACCTGATGCATGGTCATCAGGTTCCGTTTCAGGCTTAATGGCACGTGGACATTTTGAAGTTAGTATGCGCTGGGAGGATAAAAAACTCTTACAGATGACCATTTTATCAAGAAGTGGAGGAGATTTGCGAGTTTCTTATCCAGGTATTGAAAAAAGTGTGATTGAAGTCAATCAAGAAAAAGCAGAAGTGAAATGCATGGGGAAAGATTGTATTTCAGTGGAGACTGCAGAAGGCGATATGGTTCAATTCTATTTTTAAGAAGAGGATAGAAGGCAGTGGTTTGAGACTGACTTTTTTGAAGGATTTGAGAATGTAATACTCTTCGAAAATCAAATTCAAACCACGTCAGCTTCGCCTTGCCGTACTCAAGTACAGCCTGCGGCTAGCTTCCTAGTTTGCTCTTTGATTTTCATTGAGTATGAGCAGTTTCCAACTAGTTGAAAAAGCGTTATAATGGTAGTAGGAAGTAATTTGTTTGAGAGAGGGTGGGTCTGATGGCTTATATTGAGATGAAACACTGTTACAAGCGTTATCAGATTGGGGACACGGAGATTGTGGCCAATCGTGATGTGAATTTTGAAATTGAAAAAGGGGAGCTGGTGATTATCCTTGGTGCGTCAGGTGCTGGTAAGTCAACAGTTCTTAACCTTCTTGGAGGCATGGATACTAATGATGAAGGGGAAATCTGGATTGATGGTGTCAATATTGCAGACTATAGTTCCCACCAGCGCACCAATTACCGTAGAAATGATGTCGGTTTTGTTTTTCAGTTTTATAATCTAGTCTCCAATCTAACCGCTAAGGAAAATGTGGAACTGGCTTCTGAAATCGTGACAGATGCCTTGGATCCTGAGCAGGTCTTGACAGATGTAGGTCTGGCTCATCGTCTCAATAATTTCCCAGCTCAGCTGTCTGGAGGGGAGCAACAGCGAGTCTCTATTGCACGCGCGGTAGCCAAAAATCCTAAAATTCTCCTTTGCGATGAACCGACTGGTGCCTTGGATTATCAGACGGGCAAGCAAGTCTTGAAAATTCTCCAAGATATGTCTCGTCAAAAGGGAACGACGGTGATCATCGTGACTCATAATGGAGCTTTGGCGCCCATTGCTGATCGTGTGATTCATATGCACGATGCCGGTGTCAAGGATGTGGTGATCAACCAGCATCCTCAGGATATTGACAGTTTGGAGTATTAGCATGATCAAGCGAAAAACTTATTGGAAGGACTTGATTCAGTCCTTCAGCGGCTCCAAGGGGCGTTTTTTATCCATCTTGACCTTGATGATGTTGGGATCTCTAGCCCTAGTAGGCCTCAAAGTAACCAGTCCCAACATGGAGGCAACTGCTAATGCTTATTTAAGAACTGCTCAAACCTTGGATTTGGCAGTCATGTCTAATTATGGTTTGGATCAAACAGATCAAGAAGAACTAGAACTGATAGAGGGCGCAGAGGTTGAGTTTGGCTATTTGACAGATGTGACTATGGAAAATGCGCAGGATGCCATTCGGCTATATTCCAAACCAGAGCGAATTTCAACCTTTCAGTTAAGAGAGGGGCGACTTCCGCAGTCAGACCAGGAAATTGCTTTGGCCAGTCATTTGCAGGGTCAATACAGTGTAGGACAGGAGATTAGTTTTAAAGAAAAAGAAGGCGGTCATTCCTCTTTAAAAGACAATACTTTTACCATTACTGGTTTTGTGGATTCGGCTGAAATCCTCTCTCAGCGAGATATGGGATACGCAGGAAGTGGAAGTGGGACTCTGACAGCCTACGGGGTGATTTTACCTAGCCAGTTTGATCAAAAAGTCTATAATATAGCACGCTTGAAATATCAAGATTTAGCAGGCTTAAATGCTTTTTCATCAGCTTATGAAGAAAAATCCAAGAAACATCAGGAAGAACTTGAACAAGCTCTATCAGATAATGGTAAGGCACGTCTGCAAGTCTTGAAAAAAGAAGGACAAGAGTCTCTCGATAAGGGACAAGAGACCCTTGATAAGGCTCAGACTAATTTGCAGGAAGGCAAGCGTCGTTTAGCAGCTGCTCAAGCTCGTTTACAGGCTCAGGAAAGTCAACTAGCCTTGCTTCCTCAAGCCCAGAGAGAGCAAGCTAGTTCTCAACTTACCCAAGCTAAGCAGGAATTGGGCAAGGAAGAGGATAAACTAAAGCAGGCTGAACAGAATCTAGCTCAAGAAAAGGAAAAATTAGAAAAACATCAGCAAGTATTGGATGATTTGGCTGAGCCCAAGTATCAAGTCTATAATCGTCAGACCATGCCTGGCGGTCAGGGCTACCTCATGTACAGCAATGCTTCAGCCAGTATTCGGGCAGTGGGCAATATCTTTCCTGTAGTGCTTTATGCCGTAGCAGCTATGGTGACCTTTACAACCATGACTCGTTTTGTGGATGAAGAGCGAACTCATGCAGGGATTTTTAAGGCCTTGGGCTATCGTAGTAAGGATATTATCGTCAAGTTTCTCCTCTACGGTCTAGTAGCTGGGACTGTAGGAACAGCTCTAGGTAGCATACTTGGACATTATTTACTAGCAGGTGTGATTTCAAGTGTCATTACAAAAGGCATGGTGGTGGGAGAAACCCAGATTCAGTTCTATTGGACCTATAGCTTACTGGCTCTTGTCTTGAGTTGGTTGGCGAGTGTGCTACCAGCCTACTTGGTAGCTCGTAGGGAACTTCATGACGAAGCAGCCCAGCTTTTATTGCCTAAACCTCCTGTTAAAGGAGCTGAAATCTTACTAGAGCGCATCGGTTTTATCTGGCGTCGTCTCAGTTTTACCCATAAGGTAACAGCCCGTAATATCTTCCGTTATAAACAGCGGATGTTGATGACGATCTTTGGTGTGGCAGGTTCAGTCGCTCTGCTCTTTGCAGGTTTGGGAATTCAATCCTCTGTAGCAGGAGTTCCGTATAGACAGTTTCAACAAATCCAACAGTATCAAATGATTGTCTCTGAAAATCTTAGTGCGACCAATCAAGACAAGGCAAATCTAGAAGAAGTGTTGAAAGGTCAGGCTATTCAAGCCTACCAGAAAATTTATTCTAAGACGCTAGACAAGGATTTTAAAGGCAAGGCTGGTCTTCAGACTGTTACTCTTATGATGACAGAGAAGGAGGATTTGACTCCCTTTATCCATCTGCAACATCATCAGCAGGAGCTGACATTAAAAGATGGCGTCGTTATTACAGCTAAACTTGCCCAGCTGGCAGGTGTCAAGGTTGGACAAACTCTAGAAATTGAAGGTAAGGAATTAACGGTTGCTGCTATTACTGAGAACTACGTTGGTCACTTTATTTATATGAGTCAGGCTAGCTATGAGCAAATTTACGGCCAGCTACCCCAAGCCAACACTTATCTGGTTTCGCTAAGGGATACCAGTGCAACTAGTATCGAAAGGCAGGCCGGCTTACTTATGAATCAAGCTGCGGTGTCCAGCGTTGTCCAAAATGCTTCAGCCATTCGACTCTTTGACTCCGTCGCTAGCTCACTCAATCAGACCATGACCATCTTGGTCATCGTATCGGTTCTGTTGGCTATCGTTATCCTTTACAATCTAACCAACATTAACGTAGCTGAGAGAATCCGTGAACTCTCCACTATCAAGGTTCTCGGTTTTCATAATAATGAAGTCACTCTCTACATTTACCGTGAGACGATTGTGCTGTCCCTTGTGGGAATCGTACTTGGTTTGGTATCTGGTTTCTATTTACATCAATTTTTGATTCAAATGATTTCGCCTGCTACTATTCTCTTTTATCCGCAGGTAGGCTGGGAAGTCTATGTAATCCCAGTGGCAGCAGTAAGCATCATCTTGACCCTACTTGGTTTCTTTGTCAATCATCATCTGAGAAAGGTTGATATGCTTGAAGCCTTGAAATCCGTAGAGTAAGCTAGTTGTTTTTAGTAGCTTAAACTTATATTTACTCGTAAACAAAAATCCTCCGTTTCAAAGAGTAGGGAACTCTTTGTGACAGAGGATTTTTTCTATAGGGCTTTAGCAGCTACAATTGCGGCTTCGAAGTTTGGTTCAGAGTTGATATTGTCCACGTATTCAACGTAGCGAATGGTATTGTCAGTATCGAGGACAAAGACTGCGCGTGCCAATAGGTGCCACTCATTGATTAAGAGGGCATAATCACGTCCAAAGGAATGGTCAAAATAGTCCGAGAGCATGATGGCATTTTCAATTCCCACAGCACCACACCAACGTTTTTGGGCAAAAGGGAGGTCCATGGAAACAGTCAAGACAACTGTATTATCCAGTCCAGCCAGTTCTTCATTAAAACGACGCGTCTGAGTTGAGCAGATGCCTGTATCGATAGAAGGCACGACACTCAAGACTTTTTTCTTCCCATCAAAATCAGCCAGAGATTTTTTAGAAAGGTCTGTTGTAGTGAGAGAAAAATCAAGTGCCTTGTCGCCGACTTGTAGTTGTTTACCTGTAAAGCTCACAGGATTTCCGAGGAAAGTTACCATAGGATACTCCAATCTTTTTTCTTCCATTTTAGCTAAAACAGTCGGAATTTTCCAATGATTTGACTGGAAATGTGGGTATAGAAAAAACGTCATCTCACATGTGAGAATGACGTTTTTCAGAGGCTTATTTTGCCAATCCTTCAGCAATCTTATCAAGGTTGTATTTCATCATGTTGTAGTAGCTGTCGCCTTCTTTACCTTGTTCTGCGATAGAGTCAGTAAAGATTTGTGCGTAGATTGGGATGTTTGTGTCTTGAGAAACAGTCTTCATTGGACGGTCATCCACACTTGATTCTACAAAGAGTGAAGGAGTTTTTGTTTGGCGAAGTTTTTCAACCAAGGTCTTGATTTGGTCAGGTGTTCCTTCTTCTTCAGTGTTGATTTCCCAGATATAGGCACTTGGGACACCGTAGGCTTTAGAGAAGTATTTGAAGCATCCTTCGCTGGTTACAATGAGTTTTTTCTCAGCAGGGATGTTGTTAAATTTCTCCTTAGCTTCCTTGTCAAGTTTGTCTAGCTTATCAGTATATTCTTTAAGATTTTTTTCGTAGAATTCCTTGTTGCTAGGGTCTTTAGCGCTCAATTGTTTTGCGATATTTTTAGCAAAGATCATACCATTTTCAAGGTTAAGCCAAGCGTGTGGGTCTTCTTTGCCTTTTTCGTTTTGACCTTCAAGGTAGATAACATCAACGCCTTCGCTGACTGCAAAGTAGTCTTTGTTTTCAGTTTTCTTGGCATTTTCTACCAATTTTGTAAACCAAGCATTGCCACCTGTTTCAAGGTTGATACCGTTATAGAAAATCAAATCAGCTTGAGAAGTTTTCTTAACGTCTTCAGGGAGTGGTTCGTATTCGTGTGGGTCTTGACCAACAGGAACGATACTGTGAAGATCAATCTTGTCACCAGCAATATTTTTAGTAATATCAGCGATGATTGAATTTGTAGCAACAACTTTTAGTTTTTGACCAGAAGCTGCATCTTTTTTTCCACTAGTACATGCTACAAGAGCGATGACGGAAAGAAAGAGAACAAGTAATGTACCTAATTTTTTCATTAGATCCTCCAATTTATTGGGGTTTTGCCCCTTATTTTAACAAATGTTTATTTTTCAGTTTCAAATATCGTTGTTTTGGAGCGATAAAGAAGCTAATGAGAAAGAAACTAGCAGCTGTGAGCACGATACTAGAACCTGCCGCAACGTTAAAGCTATAACCGATAAAGAGTCCCAAAACTGAAGCTATCGCTCCAAAGGTTGAGGAAAGGAAAATCATGCTTTTTAGGCTATTAGCATACAGATAAGCAGTTGCAGCTGGGGTAATCAGCATGGCTACAATCAGGATAGTTCCGACACTTTGCATGGCTGTCACAGACACGAGAGTCAAGAGTACCATGAGAAGGTAGTGATAGAAATTGACAGGCATTCCCATGGCTTTAGCCAAGAGTTCATCAAAGGATGTTATCAAGAGTTGCTTGAAGAAAATCCAGATTAACAAGAGAATGGCTGCTCCTACACCCATAGTAATAAACATATCCGTATCTTGGACGGCCAGGATATTACCAAAAAGGATATGGAAAAGGTCAGTTGAACTTTTAGCGACACTAATCAAGATGATACCGAGGGCTAAGAAAGAAGAAAAGGTAATGCCGATGGCGGTATCGCTTTTGATAATCGAGTTCCCCTTGATGTAGGTAATGATGATAGCAGCTAGCAATCCAAAGACAATGGCTCCGATAAAGAAGTCAACGCCCAAGATGAAGGAGAGGGCTACACCTGGTAAGACAGCATGTGAAATGGCATCTCCCATGAGTGACATCCCGCGTAGGATGATGAAACATCCTACAGCTCCAGCTACGACCCCGACGACAATAGCTGTTATCAAGGCATTTTGTAAGAAATGGAATTTTTGCAATCCATCGATAAATTCTGCAATCATAGGTCACCTCCATTGAAAAAGAGTCGATTACCATAAGCTTCTTTGAGATTGGCTTCGGTAAAGGTTTCTTTGGTTGGACCAAAGGCAATCACTTCTCGATTGACAAGCAAGACTTGATCGAAGTAGTGGGCAACCTTGCTGAGGTCGTGGTGGACGATGAGAACCGTCTTCCCAGCTTTTTTCAGATCTCTCAGCGTATTCATGATGATTTCCTCACTAACAGAGTCAATCCCAACAAAGGGTTCATCCAAGAGGATATAGTCGGCTTCCTGCACCAAACATCTGGCAATCAAGACCCGCTGGAACTGACCTCCAGACAGTTGACTGATTTGACGTTCAGCGTAGTCAGCTAGACCGACAATTTCAAGGGCCTCTTGCACTTTCTTCCAATGTTTAGCCTTTAAACTTCGAAAGAGAGGGATAGAGGGAAAGAGTCCTAGCGAGACACATTCCTTGACCTTGATGGGAAAGTTGTAGTCGATATTGATTTTTTGTTCGACATAGGCGATTCGATGTAAGGATTTTTTAACTTCCTTGTCATCGAGAAATGCCTGACCTTGATGTGGGATAATTCCCAGCATCCCTTTTAATAATGTTGATTTCCCAGCACCGTTTGGACCAATAATACCGGTAATTGTTGGTCCATGGAGCACTAGTGAAATATCCTTAAGTGCCAACGTTTCTTTGTAGGAGACACTGAGGTTTTCGATATGTATCATAAACTTGTATTCCTCCTGTCTCTTAATATACCTTAAAAAAAAAATTAAGTCAAGTTAATTTTTAAAAAAATTAAAATAATAACTGAAAAACAATAGAAAATATCAGTTCATTTTTAATTGCATTCCCAAGTAATTTTTGTTAAGCTAAAAGCAAGTACAAATGAAAGCGAGAACAAGATGACACGTTATCAAGATGATTTTTATGATGCAATCAATGGAGAATGGCAGAAGACTGCTGAAATCCCAGCAGATAAGTCTCAAACGGGAGGTTTTGTTGATTTAGACCAGGAAATTGAAAACCTGATGCTAGCGACAACAGACAAGTGGTTGGCAGGAGAAGAAGTGCCTGAGGATTCTATCTTGGAAAATTTTATCAAATACCACCGCCTAGTTCGTGATTTTGATAAGAGAGAAGCTGACGGTATTACACCTGTTTTGCCTCTTCTTAAAGAATTCCAAGAATTGGAGACTTTTGCAGATTTTACAGCTAGACTAGCAGAGTTTGAGCTTGCAGGAAAACCAAACTTCCTTCCTTTTGGTGTATCGCCAGACTTTATGGATGCCAGAATCAATGTTCTGTGGGCTAGTGCTCCAAGAACAATCCTGCCAGATACGACCTACTATGCAGAAGACCATCCTCAGTGCGAAGAGCTCTTGACTCTTTGGAAAGAAAGTAGCGCAGATCTCCTCAAGGCTTATGATTTCTCTGATACAGAAATTGAAGACTTGCTAGAGAAAAGACTAGAATTGGATCGCCGAATTGCGGCAGTAGTGCTTTCTAATGAAGAAAGTTCAGAGTATGCTAAACTCTACCACCCATATGCTTACGAAGATTTCAAGAAATTTGCGCCTGCCCTACCTTTGGATGACTTCTTCCAAGCCGTTCTTGGACAAGTGCCAGACAAGGTTATCGTAGACGAGGAACGTTTCTGGCAAGCAGCAGAGCAATTCTACAGTGAAGAAGCTTGGCCTCTCCTCAAGGCAACCTTAATTTTAAGTGTTGTGAATCTCTCAACCAGCTATTTAACAGAAGAAATCCGTGTCTTGTCAGGTGCCTATAGCCGTGCGCTTTCAGGAGTTCCAGAAGCCAAAGACAAGGTCAAGGCAGCCTACCAGCTAGCACAAGGTCCTTTCAAACAAGCCTTGGGTCTCTGGTATGCCCATGAAAAATTCTCTCCAGAGGCCAAGGCAGATGTAGAGAAAAAAGTGGCAACTATGATTGATGTCTATAAGGAACGTTTGGCTAAAAATGACTGGCTGACTCCAGAAACTCGTGACAAGGCCATCGTTAAACTCAATGTTATCAAACCTTATATCGGTTATCCAGAAGAATTGCCAGAACGCTACAAGGACAAGGTAGTGGATGAAAATGCTAGTCTTTTTGAAAATGCTCTGGCTTTTGCGCGTGTGGAAATCAAACACAGTTGGAGCAAGTGGAACCAGCCTGTAGACTACAAGGAGTGGGGCATGCCTGCTCATATGGTCAATGCCTACTACAATCCACAGAAGAACCTGATTGTCTTCCCAGCAGCTATTTTACAAGCACCTTTCTATGACTTGCATCAGTCATCTTCTGCTAACTACGGTGGTATTGGGGCAGTTATTGCCCATGAAATTTCCCACGCCTTTGATACCAACGGAGCTTCCTTTGATGAAAATGGTAGCCTTAAGGATTGGTGGACAGAGAGTGACTATGCTGCCTTCAAGGAGAAAACACAAAAAGTCATTGACCAATTTGATGGACAAGATTCTTATGGAGCAACCATCAATGGTAAATTGACTGTATCAGAAAACGTAGCTGACTTAGGAGGAATCGCTGCAGCGCTTGAAGCAGCTAAGAGAGAACCAGACTTCTCAGCAGAAGAATTCTTCTACAACTTCGGTCGCATCTGGCGCATGAAAGGTCGTCCAGAATTTATGAAACTTTTGGCTAGCGTCGATGTGCACGCACCAGCCAAACTCCGTGTCAATGTACAAGTACCAAACTTCGATGATTTCTTTACAACCTATGATGTCAAAGAAGGAGACGGTATGTGGCGTTCACCAGAAGACCGCGTGATTATTTGGTAAGGCAAAAAATCTAGTCATCAGAAAAAAGGCATCCAATCAGGTGTGAAAACCTTGACTGGATGCCTTTTGTAATAGAAAGATTTGCTGGATAGTTTACTTGAATTGTGCTATTGATTGTCATCATTTTACTAGAAAAAAGGATTGAAAGTTTTTTCGTGAGCAATAGTAGTAGCTGGACCATGTCCTGGATAGACATCATAGTTTGGTAGGGTGAAGAGTTGGGTCTGGATACTGTGAAGTAGTTGTTCCATACTGCCAGTTGGAAGGTCGGTCCGTCCGATTGTTTCACGGAAAAGAGCATCACCTGTCAAGACTAGGTGAGCATCAGGAAAGACGATAGAAACACCGCCGATAGAGTGACCTGGTGTTGGCAAGACAGTGAAACGAAATTCCTCCAGTTGGTATTCTTCGTGAAAGATAAAGGTGTGTTCAGCCGGTTTTGCGACCACATCTGCCATATCATCGTGGCGAGGGAGACCAGAGAGATTATCGACAGGAGTATAGAGCCAGCTGGCTTCACTCTCTGCGATATAGACAGGAGGATTGTCAAAAGTCTCGCGAACCAAGTCCAGACTCATGATATGGTCATAATGGGCATGGGTCAAGAGAATAGCGCAGATTGGTTTGTTGATCTTCTCTATTGTCTGACGAATAGCTTCCCAATGGCTACCAGGATCGACAACGATGAGGTGCTTTTCACCTTCTAGATAATAGGTATTTTCATAGGCAACAGGATTTACAGTTTTATGGATTTTCATACTAGCTCCAATCTCAAAGAATGTACTAAGATAAGTATAGCACAGTTGGGGAGAATAGGTAAGGATTTAGAATGAACTTAAAAACCAGCATGACTAGATGAAGACAGGCTGGTTATCAATTTATCAATATTGGAGAGGTGTCAATTGCCCTTCATAGGTTGCATAAACTCCGTCATTAGCTTGTTTGATAGATGTGATGTTTAGAGTGCCACCGTAGTTGGCTTCTCGTTTATCGCTATATTCACTATAAGTTATCCTATTGGGCAGGTTCTGGTCGTTAGCATAGTATTGAACGACTGTTTTTTTATAGCCTTGCTGGCTGAATAGGAACAGGCAGCTAACTCCTAACACTAGGAGAGCAAAGATAGAAATAGCAGTTTTTTTCATAGGTGTTCTCCTTATAAACTAAAGGATAAAAGAAAGCATCTTGAGGATTTTAATTCCAAAATCCAGTCAAGGTACCAGTGTATGTGACACGAGTTCCACCGTTTGATCTTCGTACACTATCTATTTCAAGTGTTCCTTTGAAGGTTGAATGGAAACCATCATTATATTCTGAATAGTAGATAGTTGGTGGGATGTAACCATCATCGTTATAGTATTTTGTTACTGTTTTACTATAACTATGAGAATATATACGCTCATAACGAGGACCTTCAAAGTTATTTGTTGTATTGGTTTCAGCAGCATTGATTGGAACGGCAATAGATAGAGCAGTAGCTCCTAATAGTGTTAGTACAATTTTTTTCATAGGATACTCCTTTGTAAAATGACGTCATTCAAATATATTTACTTGAATGAAAAAGTGATAAGCATAGGGAGTTAAATTATATTTAGATTACAATATGGTTTCCGTTGGTCTATCTCTCCTTCTATCACCTAAATAGAAAATCTAACTGTATAACATATTATAAAAAAACATTTCAGAATTGTCAAGCAATTCTGAATTATTTTTTCCTAGATAGGTATAGCACAGTTGGGGAGAATAAGCTGAAAAAGGAAATAGGTCTAGCAAGAAGAACACAATTTGGATAAGAAAAATAAGCCCCGAATGAATTCGAGACTTAAACTGCTTTAATTGCCAGCGTAATATTTCTGGATTCCCTTGACAATCCCTTCAACCAGTTTATCTTGGTATTCACTACTGCGGATTTTTTTGTTTTCTTCTGGATTATCCATATATCCCATCTCTAGCAAAACAGCTGGTTTAGCTGTTTCACGTAGAACAGCAAAGGTAGCTTGCAAAAGTCCAGCATCTCTGGCTCCAGTTTCAGCTAGCAGTGAAGAATGAATATCAGCTGCGAGACGATTACTTTCACCCATCCGTTCAGGATTGTTGTGCCATTCCTTGTTAATCTTGCTAGGGAAACCAGGTTCATCCTTGTAAGAATAGGTCTGGATACCAAGATTAACGGTTGTATCATTCCCTTTTGCATTGAAATGAAGGCTGATGAAAAAGTCAGCATTGGTCTTATTAACCATGCGAGAACGTTCAGTAATAAAATCAACGTCTATGTCACTATCTCGAGAAGTTAGAACGGTATAGCCTAGTCCTTCTAGTCGTTTACGTAGCTTACGATAAACTTGTAGGTTCAATTCTTTCTCAGCTATGCCATAGTAATAAGCACCGCGATCCTTACCACCGTGACCTGGATCGAGAAAGATAGTTTTAGAGTAATGTCCTTTTTGAAAACCTTGTGCTACTTCACGAACCCATTTTCCATTCCCTAGGAAGAGCTGGTTTTTACCATCCACAGCATAGGTACCTGTAACATAGACACCATCGTCCTTAAGATAGTACCAAGCTTGATAGTCTGAGTCATAAATCCATTCCTTATGGGCCATGTAGCCACCAGATTTAAGATAGTAGGAACCAATCCATTGTTTTTGAGCATAGCGTCCGCCAGATTTGAGGTAAAACCAACTAGAGTAGCCTTGGTCGTAGACCCATTCCTTATCTGCCATAGCTCCGCTGGATTTGAGGTAGTAATCGCCTTTCCAGACATTGGCCAACATTCTACCGTAGCCATCAAAAGCATACCACTTGCCATTGATTTGGCTCCATTGGTTGGATAAATATTTACCTGAACCATTGATATAGTACCAATTATTTCCCATTTGGTACCAAGTGTTTTCAAGCAAGTAGCCATGACTATCAAAGAAATAACCATCATAGAGAGTATCTATAAATTTGACCCCAGTTTGACTGTAAAACGTCCACTTGTTCCCCTCTTTTACCCAGCCAGTTTGTATAGGTTGATTAGGTTTGGTTTCCGTAGAAAGAGAAGGTTTGCTTTCTTGCTCACTTGAACTAGCTGTACTTGTCGAAGTTTCTGTACTAGCTTGAGAATTGCTGGCAGAAGTAGTTGTAGAACTACTAATATGGTTACTAATAGAATGACTCGTATCATCAGCCGAAACGACTTGACTGGATAAGCCAAGAACAGCCAAAGCTAAAAGTGTCAGTCCTTTGTGTGATTTCATATGAGATACCTTTCTAGAGAGATGAAAATTCAGTAATTATCGTAAAAAAAACTGTTCATATTACCATTATACACTAAAAAAGTTAGAAAATTACCAAAATATCAAATCTTTTCTTATTGAAAAAGAAGAAAGTATTTTCATTTTACTAACTTTTAACGCAGACAATATCAAAACAAAGTTAGATGAAGAACTATATAAATTTGTTGTTTTAGTGTGAATATTATTTTATCCTCCTTCCCAACAAACTGAATAAGCTTTAGAATCCTCTTTTTCTAGTTTTCATATTCTTAAAAAAGTGATAAAATGGTAGGAAGAATTGGAGAGTAGAGATGCCAAAAGAAGTGAATTTAACAGGCGAAGAAGTTGTCGCCTTAACCAAAGAATATTTAACGGAAGAGGATGTCCATTTTGTCCATAAGGCCTTGGTCTATGCGGTGGAATGCCACAGTGGCCAGTATCGGAAATCTGGCGAACCCTACATTATTCACCCTATTCAAGTGGCAGGTATTTTAGCCAAACTCAAGCTGGATGCCGTAACGGTAGCTTGTGGTTTCTTGCATGATGTGGTGGAAGATACTGATGCGACCTTGGATGATTTGGAAAGAGAGTTTGGTCCTGATGTGCGCGTAATCGTTGATGGGGTTACCAAGCTCGGTAAGGTTAAGTATAAATCTCATGAAGAACAGTTAGCTGAAAATCATCGCAAGATGCTCATGGCCATGTCTGAGGATATCCGAGTAATTTTGGTCAAACTGTCGGACCGCTTGCACAATATGCGGACTCTGAAACACCTTCGAAAAGACAAGCAGGAGCGCATTTCCAAAGAAACTATGGAAATCTATGCCCCACTTGCCCACCGTTTGGGGATTTCCAGTGTCAAATGGGAATTGGAAGACTTATCTTTCCGTTATCTCAATCCTACGGAGTTTTATAAGATTACCCATATGATGAAGGAAAAGCGCAGAGAGCGTGAAGCCTTGGTGGATGAGGTGGTCACAAAATTAGAAGACTATACGACAGATCGTCACTTAAAAGGGAAGATTTATGGTCGTCCCAAACATATTTACTCGATTTTCCGCAAAATGCAGGATAAGAGAAAACGTTTTGAGGAAATCTATGACCTGATTGCCATTCGTTGTATTTTGGATACCCAAAGTGATGTTTATGCCATGCTTGGTTATGTACATGAACTTTGGAAACCAATGCCAGGTCGCTTTAAAGACTATATCGCTAACCGCAAAGCCAATGGTTACCAGTCTATCCATACGACTGTTTATGGGCCAAAAGGGCCGATTGAGTTCCAGATTCGAACTAAAGCCATGCACGAGGTGGCTGAGTATGGGGTTGCGGCCCACTGGGCTTATAAGAAAGGTATTAAGGGGCAGGTTAACAGCAAGGAATCAGCTATTGGGATGAACTGGATTAAGGAGATGATGGAGCTCCAAGACCAGGCTGATGATGCCAAGGAATTTGTTGATTCTGTTAAGGAAAACTATCTGGCTGAGGAGATTTACGTCTTTACCCCAGATGGAGCTGTTCGTTCCCTTCCAAAAGATTCAGGACCGATTGACTTTGCTTATGAAATCCATACCAAAGTCGGTGAAAAAGCGACGGGTGCTAAGGTCAATGGCCGTATGGTTCCTTTGACAACCAAACTCAAGACCGGGGATCAGGTTGAAATTGTCACCAACCCGAACTCTTTTGGACCGAGCCGTGATTGGCTCAATATGGTCAAGACCAGCAAGGCGCGTAACAAGATTCGTCAGTTCTTTAAAAACCAAGATAAGGAATTGTCAGTCAACAAGGGTCGTGAAATGTTGATGACCCAGTTCCAAGAAAATGGCTATGTGGCCAATAAATTCATGGACAAGCGTCATATGGACCAAGTTCTGCAAAAGACCAGCTACAAGACAGAAGAATCTCTCTTTGCGGCCATTGGTTTTGGAGAAATCGGTGCTATTACTGTCTTTAACCGTCTGACTGAAAAGGAACGCCGTGAAGAAGAGCGTGCCAAGGCCAAGGCTGAAGCAGAGGAACTTGTCAAAGGTGGCGAGATCAAGGTTGAAAATAAAGAAACCCTCAAAGTCAAGCATGAGGGTGGTGTGGTCATTGAAGGTGCCTCAGGACTCCTAGTGCGGATTGCCAAGTGTTGTAATCCAGTTCCTGGTGATGATATTGTTGGCTATATTACCAAGGGTCGTGGTGTAGCTATTCACCGTGTGGACTGTATGAACCTGCGTGCCCAAGAAAACTACGAGCAACGTCTCCTTGATGTGGAATGGGAAGACCAGTACTCTAGTTCGAATAAGGAGTATATGGCTCATATCGATATTTATGGACTCAACCGCACAGGACTGTTGAACGATGTACTACAAGTTCTTTCAAACACAACCAAGAATATCTCAACAGTAAACGCCCAACCAACCAAGGATATGAAGTTTGCTAATATCCATGTATCCTTTGGCATTGCCAACCTCTCGACGCTAACTACGGTTGTGGACAAGATTAAGAGCGTGCCAGAAGTTTATTCTGTCAAACGAACCAACGGCTAATTGTCCTAGTTCTTACTAGAAAGGCTATTATGAAAATCATTATCCAACGGGTTAAAAAAGCCCAAGTGAGTATTGAAGGTCAGATTCATGGGAAAATCAATCAGGGGCTTTTATTGCTGGTTGGTGTTGGACCAGAGGACCAAGAGGAAGATTTGGACTATGCTGTGAGAAAGCTTGTCAATATGCGGCTTTTTTCAGATGCAGAAGGCAAGATGAACCTGTCTGTCAAAGATATTGAGGGAGAAATCCTCTCTATTTCTCAGTTTACTCTCTTTGCGGATACTAAGAAGGGCAATCGTCCAGCCTTTACAGGCGCAGCCAAGCCTGATATGGCATCAGACTTCTATGACGCTTTCAATCAAAAATTAGCGCAGGAAGTGCCCGTTCAGACAGGTATCTTTGGTGCGGACATGCAGGTTGAGCTGGTTAATGATGGACCAGTTACCATTATTCTTGATACTAAAAATAGATAAGAAAGACCAAGCCCGGCCGGCTTGGTTTTTCTCATCTATCATAAAATACTCCAAAATGAAATCTGTTCCTGATAGGCCTTGGGGAAGTCTCTTTTCAAACTTTGGCTTATGTGATAGGAAGGGATGAGGTGTCCTAGGATTAGGAGAGTTCCCTGGAGGAAAAGTGGGATACCACTTAAACATATCAAGGAGAGAATCATCAGGCTATCCCATAGGAGGATTTGTAATGCAAAGCGCCAGAATCTCGGTCTAATCTGAGAATAGAGTTGACTAAAGTGGTCACAAAGTTGGTTGGAAAGATAGGTCAATAGCACAGGATGAAAGAAAATGAGCCAACCGCTATAAATCAAAATCCAATCCCAAGTAAGTCTCTCTTTAAATGTCAAAAATGCCAGCATGATTCCATCAATGACAAGGAGTTGAATGGTTTTGATGAAGATGATTTTTTTCATGCTAAAACCTCCTTTTCTTTAGAGGCACTCCCATAAAGTGATGTGTTTGTTGTAAAAATCTGAATAGTTGTCTCTTAGGTAGTTAGTCGTCGTATAATAAAAAGTAGAATGGCAAGCAGTGACAATTGGCATAAGAGAGGGAGAACGCTGAGAACTAGTGAAGGCTAAAAGGATAAAAAATAGAAAATCAATGGTGAGAACTCCTAAATAATAGAAGCGAATCTTTTTATTGATTTGAGGATAAATCTCAGCGAATTGATGTTTGAGTCGGAAAACCAAGCGAAATAGCAGGAGTCCCTGAGCAAGGAGGAAAATAAAACCAGAGAGCAAGAGCCATTCTAAAGCTGTCTCGGGTCTAGTGGTAAAAAATGCAAATAGTAGCAAATCGATAACTGCAATTGCTGTAAAATGGATTCTAAAGAGATTTTTCATAAGATGACCTCCCTCTTTTATCTATCTTCATTCTACTCCAAAAGAATAGAAGTTACAACTAAAATGATAAAAATAGCAGAAGGGAGATTCTCTTAAGTTGGCTAGTATTCTTTATTTGAGTTTTGTTCTATTATCTAACTTCTTCATCATTCCAGACAAATAAAGCTCCGATTGCATTGAGGATATAAAAGATGTATTTACCGATATTGGCGAAGTTTCCTTGAATACCAGCTTTTGTCAGCTGAACGAAATTGTAAATCAACCAAAAGCCCCACTGAGTTGTTAGTTTCAATGCGTTCAAAGCATTTGCAATGAGGGACAGTGCAAAGGCAATAGTTGTTACGTAGGCAAGGAGATTCATCTTGCCCCCATAGCCGATATAGTTTGTCACAAAGGCAAAGAGGAAGGCGATGATGGAAATAATGATGGCCGCCAATTTTAGCTGTTTTTGGCTCATTTGGTTGGGTCTGCCTTCTTGCGAAGCTTCCCATTTCTTAATAGCAAAGGTATAAATGAGGAAGGTGACGGGATAGGTGATAATAGCCGCCTTATTTCCAAGGATATAATCAATAGCACCGGACAAAATGGTATTAACAATACCAAAGTAATTTCCCCATTTGCTTAATTTCCCCGTGAAACGAGTGGACAACATGGAAATCCCAACGTTGGTTACGGAAATCAATCCAAAGGGTACAAGAGCTGTCCATGGTCCCCAGTCTACGAATTTATCGAGGCGGGAGTTGAGGTAACCAGATGCAATCGCAATCCCAACGACTAAAGCAACCCCAAAGAGGTCAAACCATTTAGATGTAGCAAAAATTTTTAGTGATTTTTTCATAGTTTAAACTATCTTTCTTTTTTTTACAAATATTCTACAATTAAATGAAAGCAAAATCAAATGATAGAAATAAAACCCTGAAAATAAAACTTTCAGGGTTGGTTGGGGGACTTGAGAAATTAGTTGATTTTCTCGACATAGAGTTGTTTTGCAATGTCCATATTCACTTGTAAATCCTCGTCTTTACTAAGGATAGTAAAGGTGTTACTGAAGCCATCAAACTGCTTGACTTGGAGCGGATCACCGATGCGAAGTGAGTGCTTATCCAGATAATGGAGAATGTCAAAACTATCGTGCACCCGAGTCAGGCGGTAGGCGCCAGCTTCCTTGATATCAGCTAGTGGCAGGTTATTGATTTCAACTAAGAGTTCTCCCTTGACAGGAATAGTTCCTCCATGAGGACAGGTCTTGGGAAATCCTAGCAATTTATCCAGTCTTTCCACGAACAGGTCAGAGACAGTATGTTCCAAGACCTCAGCTTCCTCGTGAATCTGGTCACTTGTATAGTCTAAATGATGGACTAGAAAAACTTCAATCAAGCGATGCTTACGATAGAGCTCAGAGACCAATTTGAGGCCGAGGTCAGTCAGTAGATAGCCACATTCCTTGTCCTTAAGGATGAGGTTTTCGCTCTTCATCCGTTTAATCATTTCAGTTACGGCAGGGGGAGAGACTTGCATGCGAGCCGCAATTTCCTTATTGGTGATTTTATGCAAATCTATGCCAATTTCATAAATACATTTTAGATAGTCTTCTTTATTCGGGGTCATTCGCTTCCTCTTGTCTAATATCTATATCTAGTATATCAAAAAAAGCTAGATTTCTCTAGCTGTGACTTTTTATGTTATACTTATTGCAAGAGAAAAAACGAGGAGATGGATATGACGAAAATAGCTCTTCTTTCAGATATTCATGGTAATACCACTGCTTTAGAGGCAGTTTTAGCAGATGCGCGGCAGCTAGGAGTGGATGAATACTGGCTTTTGGGAGACATTCTCATGCCAGGGACAGGGCGTAGAAGGATTTTGGATTTGTTGGCTCAACTACCGATTACGGCTAGAGTTTTGGGAAACTGGGAAGACAGTCTTTGGCATGGTGTCCGCAAGGAATTGGATAGTACTCGTCCCAGTCAACGCTATCTCTTGCGCCAGTGCCAGTATGTTTTAGAGGAAATTTCCCTAGAAGAAATTGAACTGCTCCACAATCAACCACTCCAGATTCATCGTCAGTTTGGTGATTTGACGGTGGGAATTAGCCATCATCTTCCTGATAAGAACTGGGGGAGAGAGTTGATTCATACTGGAGCGCAAGAGGATTTTGACCGCTTGGTGACCAATCCGCCTTGTGATATTGCTGTTTATGGTCATATTCACCAGCAGTTGCTTCGTTACGGGACTGGTGGGCAATTGATTGTTAATCCGGGTTCAATTGGCCAGCCTTTCTTTCTAGATACCCAGTTGCGGAAGGACTTGCGAGCCCAGTATATGATTTTAGAGTTTGATGACAAGGGCTTGGTAGATATGGACTTCCGACGGGTGGACTACGATGTGGCAGCTGAATTGCAGTTGGCTAAAGACCTCAAACTTCCCTATTTTGAGGTTTATTATGAAAGTATAGTCAATGGTATCCATCATACTCATCATCAGGAATTTCTGAGAGAATTGGCCCAGAAAGAGGGCTATGATAGGGAATTAGATGCTTGGTTGAAAAGTGGTAATAATTGACATTACAACCAAAAAGGGTATAATAAAAGAAAGAGAAGAGTAGAGGTAGGCTAGCCTCGTAAAAAGGAGAAGAGTATGCAAATTCCAAGTAGATTTACCATTGCGACTCATATGCTGATAATCATTGCCCTCAAGGGGAAGGAAAGCAAGGTGACCAGTGATTTTCTGGCTGCTAGTGTCGGGGTCAATCCTGTCATTATCAGAAAGACCTTGTCCCAGTTGAAGAAGGCAGAGTTGATTTCAGTAGCGCGCGGAACAGGGGGAACAGAGATTGTTAAGGATCTCAAAGACATTAGTCTATTAGATGTTTATCAAGCGGTTGAGTGTCTTGGAAAGACTGGTCAACTCTTCAGTTTTCATGACAACCCGAATCCAAATTGCCCAGTTGGAGCTCATATTCATGATGTTTTGGATCAAAAATTGGAGAGAATCCAGCTGGCTATGGAGGCTGAACTCGGTCAGACCAGTTTAGAACAAGTCGTGACCGATGCAGAGAGTCAGATGAAGGATTGAGAGGGATAGATGCCCTCTTTTTATCTATGTAAAATTGTGATAAAATAGAATCATTAAAGGAGGAAGAAATGTATCTCGTTATAGGAATTGTGTTGGCCTTTATAGTGTCATTTTGGAAGGATAATAGAAGTTTGTGGAATCCAGTATTATTCTTATTATCCCTCATTTCCAGTTATTTTTATCTAGGCTACCTTTTTTATCAAAATGGGTATGAGAAGATTCATTTCGCTTTTTTTATATTTCCCTTTATTTTACTTCCTTTTTTGCTTTTTCTAAGTGGCATCTTTCTAATCTATAATGGGGTCATTTTGTTGAAGCGAGAGGGACGTTCAAAGGCTAATTATCTCTCCATGCTCCTTGGAATAGTCATTTTGCTATTTTTTGCTTTGATGTCATTTCGATTGGGAGGACGACATGAATTATTTTACACCAATCACTTTCTAAATATTTTATTTGCATTTATTGCTTATTCTTACTTTATTTTTGGTTTTGCTTTTGTGGCTTTTATTCTGTACTCTATCTTGTATCTCTTTATTCCTAAGAAGAAGCATTATGATTTTATTATCATTCATGGTGCAGGTTTGTTAGACGGAGAAAAGGTAACACCTTTGCTGAAGAGGAGAATTGATAAGGCAGTGGAAGCTTATCACAAGTCTAAGAATCCTCATATCAAAATCATTGCCAGTGGTGGTCAAGGAGGAGATGAGAAGATTTCTGAAGCGCAGGCCATTACAAACTATCTTCTTGAAGAGACAGATGTTCCCCAAGATGCGATTATTCTGGAAGATCAATCAAGGACTACCTACGAGAACCTTCTCTTTTCTAAGGAACTTGGTGAGGAACTGGTAGCCAAACCTCAATTCCTCTTTGTTACAAATGACTATCATGTTTTTCGTACCAGTACCTATGCGCGTAAGTTAAATATGAAGGGAGATGGCCTCGGATGTAGGACGGCAGGCTACTACATACCATCTGCTTTTATTCGGGAGTACGTAGCGCTCTGTGTCAAGATGAAATGGCTCTTCCTTGCCTTGTATGTTCTGCTGTTAGTTATCATTTTGTTAGCCTATAAAGGGGTTATTTGGTAGTTAGATTTTATTAAAAAAGACTTAGAATGCACATGAAAGTCTGTGTTCTAGGTCTTTTGTTTTATATACATTTGATTTTTGAAAGCTACTATCTATTTTTCCAGGCTTGGTAACGGGTATCAATTAATAACTGGGTGAGGCGTCCCATGGTTTCCCTTTCTTCTGGAGTGAGAGATTGAGCTTGGACAAAGAGATGATGAATGTGTTCAAGCGCCTTTAAGGAAGACAGGTCATTAATGGAGCTAATACCAGCATCAATAATGGTGCCAAAGAAGAGGTCGAAGTAGAGCTGGAGTTCTTCGTCAGAGACTGTGGCCACCCACTCCTTGATGGTTGTGTCAACTTGTTGGCTATCACTGTTGGTTTTATCTAGTTGGACGAAGTGCTTGTCTTCAATCTGCCAACTAAAGGTAACGTGCTGGGCGATACCACCTAAGGCAGTACTGTGCACGATGATTTGGTGGTTAGGGATTTCCAACATCATACCGATGATGGAACCTTGTGGAATGAAGACCTTGGTTCTATCCATTATCCTTTGATAGCCCTCGGTTTGTGTCAGTTTTTTATGGAGACCAGGCGCATCAAAGGTATAAACTGCTGTAATCTGATCTTGCAAGCTTTGCTCAATTTGGCTAGCAGCATAGATGGCTAGATTTCCTCCCTTGGAATGCCCAGCCAGAGTGACCTTTTGCTTAGGATGGCGGGCAAAAAAGTTCTTTAAATAGCGGAGAGCGTGCTTTTGAGCAGGAATTTCCTTCATATAGGTTAGGTGGAAATCTTCCTTCCAGCCAATGATACTGTCATCTGTACCTCGAAAAACAATCAGATAGGTATCGAGAGTGAGGCGGTAGGTCATAGCTGCAAATTGCTTTTGCAGCTCAGGGTCGATGTCGTTGACAAAATGGGAGAGTTTGCAATTTTTGAATCGTTTGTGTTGAGCTAGTTCATCTAATAGCTGGAGGCGATTTTTACTAGTCAACATGTTAGGCTCCCTTGGAACCTGAGGTGCCAGGTCTAAAAGTCGCTGAGGATTTGTGGAGACCAGATTATCAAAGGAGAGGTAGGTTGTTTCTGTTAAGGCTAAAACATCTAATTCATTCAAAGGTAGGTCGTAAAAGGAATCGTGTGCGACATCTTTCAGATAGCCAAAAATATTGGGCATAAGAACTCCTTTCTTTGTATTTATCTTATCACAATCACATAGAATTTACTAGTTGGTTTGTACGAGCTCTCTACATACCGACCTATAATGGTATGATTCAGACACATAGAAGACAGTTTGCTTTTATTTCAAACCTCTAAACATACTTGTTTGTATCTGTTTGTCGTCAATCCCATTCTCTTTTAAGAAATTTTTCATCTCATTTATATCATCAGGTTGGCCGGTTAAGAGATAAATAGCTTGGTTACCGTATTTCACAACCGCATTTTTTAAAAATGCTTGGCTTTGAGAAAAGGTTTCGCTAGTTTTATAAGTTAGATTCGGATTATTCTTACTAAGCTCTCTTAACTCATTATCAAAAATGTTTATTCCTTTGTCTAAATGATTAAGAATGATGGAGCGCTTACCTGCCCACTCTTTCACAACTGGACGTAGAGTAGAAATACCGACATCAGAGGCAAAACAAACCAGTGCTGGGTCATTGTCTTTAACAGATAAAGATGACTCCAGCCAACTCATCTCAATTTTACTACCAGCTGGTAAATGTGTTAAGGTTTCCTTAAACACGCTACCACTATTATGGGTTACAATAAGAATTTCATCCTCATCAGGAGTGGAAGCAAGGGTTAGCCATCGGCTAGCCTGATCCTCCTTTACTGGACTTTTGTCTGGGCCAAACGAGCTGTCAGGAAGCTTAAACTGAGCATAGGAGCCAGCTTTCCATATTTGATTTTTTGGTTTTGTGATGTGAACTAAATACAAATCTCCGCTGGGATTTTCAATGGATTTTATCGATAAAGTTTGACTTCGTCCAAGATAGGTAATGATTCCCCAAGATATAAAGCCGAGCACTCCAAGTGTAGTTAGAATAATTATGAACATTTTTTCCCTCGTTTCATTTTTAACTCCTATAGTGTAGTAATTTTCTATGAATGAATAATATTTTTTTTCATTCAATAATTTCCAAAAAATAAAGAAAAGATTTCTTTATTTCAGTATTCCTTTAATGAAGTTGGTTGCTAGTATTTCTACAGTTTTGCTAATATCTGGAAAATCATTTTCTGTGATATGCATATCCATGTAGTAAAATAGGTTGTAAACTTGTAAAATATCTTGAATTTTTTCTGGAGAATGGCCTTCAGCCTGCAAACGATGAGTAAAGGTTTTCACGAGAAATTGATGAAATGGATTCGTGACTTTCCCTTCTTCTGAGGAATAGTAGCTATGCAACTCATCTGCTATGGCAGGATTGTACCATTCTGCAAGGATTTTATTGGAAGAAACGAGTGCTCTGGATTGAGCAAAGAGTTGACTAATAAGATCAATCATATCAATTTCCCAATCCAGTTCTTCGATCATAGTTTGGCGAACACGGCTGTTTTCATCAATATAGATATCTAAAAAAATAGCTTCTTTACTTTCGTAATAGTTATAAAAAGATCCGACTGCCATATGAGCTTGTCTAGCAATTTCTGAAATTCCTGTCGCCTTGTATCCTTTTTTTGAAAAAACTTCATAAGCTGCGGATTTCAAAGCCTGTTTTTTGTCCAATTTGATTCACCTCTTTTCTGAATGAATATCAAATATTGTTCATTCATATCTTAACAAATCTTTTTCAGATTGTCAATCTGAAAGCTAGAACTTTTTACGGATACCACTCGATAAGGAGCGTTTCAATGTTAGAAGAGTATAGAGTGTCGTTTTAACTACACTCAAGGTTTGGAAGAATAGATATAAATTTTGGTTAAGGGGATGGATAAAAGAACTGAAATGAAGGTTGAAAAAATTAAAAATAAAAGGGTAGTGCTGGCACTATGTCTAAAAATAAGGTATGATATCAATGGGGTTATTCACTATCTGTTTTTGAGCTGTTGTGACAAGGAAATGTCAAAAAAGTATTAGATACTAAGCCCTCTATTTATACTAAAGGATTTAAGACTCCTAAAATTAGCAAAGGAGAATCAGATGCACAAGATTTTATTAGTAGAAGATGATCAGGTTATTCGTCAACAAGTCGGAAAAATGCTCTCTGAATGGGGATTTGAAGTGGTCCTGGTAGAAGACTTTATGGAAGTTTTGAGTCTATTTGTTCAGTCGGAACCTCATCTGGTCCTCATGGATATTGGTTTGCCCTTGTTTAATGGCTATCACTGGTGTCAGGAAATTCGCAAGATTTCCAAGGTCCCCATCATGTTTCTGTCTTCGAGAGACCAGGCTATGGATATTGTCATGGCAATCAATATGGGGGCGGATGACTTTGTGACCAAGCCTTTTGACCAGCAGGTTCTTTTAGCCAAAGTTCAGGGCTTGTTGCGACGTTCATATGAGTTTGGGCGTGACGAGAGTTTACTGGAATATGCTGGTGTTATCCTCAATACCAAATCAATGGATTTACATTATCAAGGGCAAGTCTTGAATTTGACCAAGAACGAATTCCAGATTTTACGAGTTTTGTTTGAGCATGCGGGCAATATTGTAGCGCGTGACGATCTCATGCGGGAACTTTGGAACAGTGACTTTTTCATTGATGACAATACCCTATCTGTTAATGTGGCTCGATTGCGTAAAAAGTTGGAAGAGCAGGGCTTGGTAGGATTTATCGAAACCAAGAAAGGGATAGGGTACGGATTAAAGCATGCTTGATTGGAAACAATTTTTTCTAGCCTATCTGCGTTCCCGTAGTCGTCTGTTTGTTTATCTGATTTCTTTGACGTTTCTGCTCTTACTCTTTCAGTTTTTATTTGCCAGTTTGGGAATTTACTTTCTCTACTTTTTCCTCTTGTGTTGCTTTGTAACCATCTTATTTTTCACTTGGGACATATTGGTGGAAATGCAGGTCTATCGTCAGGAAATTCTCTATGGGGAGAGGGAAGCCAAATCTCCTTTGGAAATAGTTTTAGCAGAAAAATTAGAAGCGCGTGAGATGGAACTTTATCAGCAGAGGTCAGATTCAGAAAGAAAATTGACGGATTTGCTGGATTACTATACCTTGTGGGTTCATCAGATTAAGACCCCCATTGCAGCTAGTCAACTCTTAGTTGCAGAAGTAGCCGACCGCCAACTGAAGCAGCAATTAGAACAGGAAATTTTCAAGATTGACTCCTATACCAATCTAGTTTTACAATACCTGCGTTTAGAAAGTTTTCATGATGATTTGGTCTTAAAGCAGGTTCAAATTGAGGATTTGGTCAAGGAAATAATTCGTAAATATGCTCTTTTCTTTATTCAAAAAGGCCTAAATGTCAATCTACATGACCTTGATAAAGAAATCGTGACGGATAAAAAGTGGCTGCTAGTGGTTATTGAGCAAATCATCTCAAACAGTCTCAAGTACACCAAGGAAGGTGGTCTGGAGATTTATATGGAGGGGCAAGAGCTTTGTATCAAGGATACGGGAATCGGGATAAAAAACAGTGATGTCCTCCGAGTCTTTGAACGTGGCTTCTCAGGATATAATGGACGCCTAACTCAGCAGTCATCTGGACTTGGCCTCTATCTATCTAAGAAAATTTCTGAAGAACTGGGGCACCAGATTCGTATCGAGTCTGAGGTTGGAAAAGGAACGATAGTGCGGATTCAGTTTGCTCAAGTAAAGTTAGTCCTTGAGTGAGAAGAGACAATGAGTTTTTACCCAATCTCTTTTTGCTATATTTCAGGATATTTGAAGACTGTTTTTTACAAAACCAATAATAGAATTTTTAATACGGAATATAGTATAAATACTGGTTCAAAGTGAAGTTTTGTATGCTTTATACTTTTGTTGAGTATAAAATCTATAAACTAAGGGTGAATTACAAAAATTAATGTGAGATGAAGTGAATTGTAGACTTGGGAAATGTCTCCTATTCGATTTCAGAATGAATCGTTGATACAGGATTAAAAGAACTGCAGCTTTCTTTTTATTTTGAATGAGATAGGTGTATATAGATTTGTGTAACTGGTGTAGAACTGTTTCCAAGAATTTATTGAATGTATCGAATACACACATCCTATTGATTTTGAACCAGTTTTTAATTTCTAAATGTTATAATAGTTTTATCAAGTAAAAGGAGACTACCATGATTGGAGACAATATAAAATTCTTACGAAAATCACATAATCTGATATAACCAGAATTTTCACGGATTGTGGGTGTGTCACGAAATAGCCTAAATCGTTAGAAAAACTGAAAAAGCTTACTTTCAATAGAAGTGTTGGAAATATTCATTTTACATCTATCAAAGAAACATGGGATAGACCTATATTTTACAAAATAGCAAATTATATTTTGAATGATAGTAAAAACTGCAGAACTTGTGTGATTTACAATTATTGCACTCAATGTCTGAGTATCGCACTATCTGAAATAAGGAATAGTAGAGATTGTTCTGAGATATGTAAAAAAACGCATTAGCAAGGAGTATCGTATATGCTACCATATCTTAAAACTATTAGATGGTATCTCTTCTTTAATTTTCTTTTTGGTGTAGTATCGAATATCTGCACAGCTTTGTTACCGTATTTCACGCAGGCATTAATCAAAGGGGATTATCAAGTAGCTCTATATGGTTACTCTATGTCAGTGGCTGGCTATTTGAGTTGTAACTATATCCAAATGATACTTGATTGGAAGCAGGGGATTATCTTTTCGACTACTTTGAAAAATGAGTGGTTTCGTTCACTTCTGGGACTCAGTCATCACGATTTCAAGCAGAAAACAGTAGCAGAGTATATTTCCTATCAATCTAATGACCTAGATTCGTTGGAAAAGGATTACCTTCCTCCATTGATGAGTTTTATCAAACAAATTTTACGTATCATCATTTACGCTTTCATTATTAGCAGAACAATTAATCCTATTGTATCACTGATTTTAATCTTTTCTACTGGAATTAGTATTCAAATTCCTAAAATCGTTGGGAAGTTGACCGCTAATCGTAGACAGGTTTACTTGAAAAAACAAGGAGATTACTATCGAACTTTGGAGGATTTGCTCATGGGACATCATTTGGTAAATAAACTAACTATGTCGCATTTTTTGAATCAACAAAAGAGTTCTCTAAAGAATTTGCAGGATAAGTATTTTAAGTATGGTTTGACAAAAATTACAGGCATCTTATTGACAGGTGTTTCTTTTGAATTCATTAGTCTTGTTCTGTTTATTTATTTAGCCTACTCTCTATCTCACCAGCAACTCGGTATTCCTGAGGTGGTGGCGAGTTTCGGATATATTAATGCTTTTTCTGAACCAATACAGGAAATCCTTTATGATTTACAAATGTTAGAGTCCGTAAAGCCTGTAATCAAGAGTTTTCAAAACATTGTTGGGAGACCCGTTTCAGTTCAAGCACCTCAACATTCTTTTGATACGATTACTTTGAAAAACATTTCCAAACAACTGGGAGAATCAAAATTGATAATTACTTCCGCTACGATTCAAAAAGGGGATAAAATTGCGCTTATTGGTAAGAATGGGTCTGGAAAAAGTAGTCTTCTCAACATTTTAAATGGAACAGATGAAGATTTTGAAGGACAAATTGTGCTAGATGGGCTTGTTTTGGACCATCTTTGGGGAAGATTCGGTATGATTCTGCAACAAGAACATACATTTATTTCGAGTTATGAAAATAATGTAACGCTATTCAATAGTTTCAATGAAAAATTCAGAGAAGAAGATTTTGAAAAAATTCCACCACAATCCCTGTCAGGTGGTCAGCAACAACGAATGTATTTAAATCGTGAGAAAAATCGTAAAAATCCATTGCTTATCCTAGACGAACCTTTCTCTGCCTTGGATACTAATCAGTTTAAAATGGAATTGGAAAGAGTTCTGGAACTACCAAGTGCCGTCATTGTTACTTTACATCGCCAAAACGAATTATTAAGTAAGTTTGACCAAGTTTGGGAAATTAAGAATGGAGAACTTGTAATTTTGAAATAGCTAAATTATAAAGAATAAAACGCATAGTATCAAGGTTCAGGAGATACCGTTTTTCCTTCTTCGGATAAGGAAACAAAAATTTCTTGCTTCATCTATCTATTCAATTGATAGATTTCTTCGAAGAAAGACTGTAAAATTTTTGATATAATGTTAAGGATGGACTGACGGATATTTAAAGGATAATTTTCAAAAGAATAACAGGTGAGAAGAAAAATATGTAAGATTGGACAGAAGTCTCTCTACCATCATCCATGCAGAAACAAAATTATACGAAATAAAAGGAGTAACCAATGACTGGAAACTATTCAACACGTGAATACCGTGAGAAATTATATGATGATCTTCATGTTCGATTAAGAGATACAGTGATTTTGATGTGTGCGATTTTTATTGCCTCTATTGGCCTAAATATGAATTCAACAGCTGTCATTATTGGAGCCATGCTGATTTCCCCTCTTATGACACCGATTGTTGGACTGGGGTTTGGTGATGGAGATCATGTCCTATCTTCACTTTGATTATTGGAAAAAAACGGCTCGGTCAGGAGCTAGTATGAATAAGGAGAACAAATGAAACGTTTAAAAATGTTATGGCATATTATGCAGGTTACGGGTTTTACTCGGTTTGCTCTGAGTTTTGTGACCTTTGTTTTTGGGTCAGGAGGCGTGCTTTTCCTAGTTGAACCTGCTATCACAAATTACGGAGACGGTCTTTGGTATGCTTTTGTGACTTCGACGACTGTCGGCTACGGGGATCTCCTAGCTGTGACCTTGATTGGAAGGATTACCAGTGTCTTCTTGACGATTTATGGGCTCATATTTTTTGGCTGTTTATCAGCTGTTATTTTTAATTATTATACCAATTTAAATAAGGAAAGAGGAGAGGACAAATGACTGCCAATTATTCAACACGGGAATACCGTGAGAAATTATACGATGACCTTCATGTTCGATTGAGAGATACAGCGATTTTGATGTGTGCAATTTTTATTGCCTCTATCGGACTAAATATGAATTCAACAGCTGTCATTATAGGAGCCATGTTGATTTCACCTCTCATGACACCGATTGTTGGACTGGGATTCGGTTTAGCTATTTTTGATACGCGTTTAATCAAGCAATCTCTAGAGGTTTTATTGACTCAAGTGTTGGTCAGTTTGCTTGTCTCGACTCTGTATTTCTGGATTTCTCCCTTGTCTTATGCAAGTAGCGAGTTGATTGCACGAACCTCTCCAACCATTTGGGATGTCCTCATTGCTATTGCTGGTGGGATTGCTGGTGTGATCGGTTCAAGGAAAAAAGAAGCAAACAATATCGTGCCAGGAGTAGCCATTGCTACAGCTCTGATGCCGCCTATCTGTACTGCTGGCTATGGTTTAGCTAATGGGAATGTACGATTTTTATTGGGGGCTCTCTATCTTTTCTTGATCAACTGTGTCTTTATCATGCTAGCCAACATTGTTGGAACAAGAATTTTGATGAGAAAATCTCCTTTAACTTCATTTAAAGAGCTGAGCATTAAAATGAGAATTGGCTTGATATCTTTGATTGTATTGTTGATTCTTCCAGCTAGCTATTCGGCAGTTACTCTGACAATAGAACAAGCGCGCAAAGAAGGGATCAAACAGTTTGTAGGAAAAGAGTTCGCCAATTATACGGTTATTAATCAAGTCTACAAGTCAAGTAACAATGAATTGGTCTTGACGGTTGTTGGAGATCCGATTTCAGAAGAAGAATTAGAAACACTCCACCAAAAACAAGCCTCTTACGGTATTCAATCTGTTCAATTGAAAGTGAATCAAGTTCAGAACTCGCCAACATTAGATAGTGAAGCGACCAAGGAATTTTATGAAAACATTGACAAGTATATTGATCAAAAACTCTCTGAAAAAGATTCACAAAACGATCTCGTAAAAGAAAATGAAGCAGACAAGGATTGAGGATATTGACCTTATCTAACTCATGAAAGCAAATCTTGTGTGGTGGTTTGGTCAATCACTACTAGCTCGGATTAAATAATACTCTTCGAAAATCAAATTCAAACCACGTCAGCGTCGCCTTACCGTACTCAAGTACAGCTTGCGGCTAGCTTCCTAGTTTGCTTTTTGATTTTCATTGAGTAAAAATATAAAAAGCAACAGCTGAAATAGTTGTTGCTTTTTAGGTAGCTAGGATTTTATCTCTTATTTCTCAACGCGTGATTTGTTGGCGATATCAGCTAGGATAGCTTGAACAAAGTCATCAACTGAGACAGTTTGTGTTTCTTTTTGTCCGTAGCGACGAACGTTGACTGTTCCGTCTTCCATTTCCTTGTCCCCAACGATCAATTGGTAAGGAATCTTGCTTGTTTGTGACGCACGGATCTTGAACTGCATTTTTTCATTGCGCTCATCTACATCTGCACGAACACCACGGTCACGGAGTTTCTTAGCCACTTCCCAAGCGTAGTCCACGTGTTTTTCGTTAGATACTGGGATGAGGGTTACTTGGTGTGGTGCAAGCCATGTTGGGAAGGCACCCTTGTAGTTCTCAATCAAGATAGCTGTAAAGCGCTCCATAGTAGAGATTACACCACGGTGGATCATAACTGGACGGTGTTCCTCACCATCAGCTCCGATGTATTTAAGGTCGAAGCGTTCTGGAAGCAAGAAGTCAAGTTGGATAGTAGAAAGGGTTTCTTCTTTTCCAAGGGCTGTCTTAACTTGAATATCCAATTTTGGTCCGTAGAAGGCTGCTTCACCTTCGGCTTCAAAGTAGTCCACGCCCATTTCATCAAGGGCTGCACGAAGCATGGTTTGAGCATTTTCCCACATCTCATCGTTGTCAAAGTACTTATGAGTATCTTGAGGGTCACGAAGAGAGAGACGGAAGCGGTATTCAGTCAAGTTGAAGTCTTCATAAACATCGATAATCAACTGAAGAGCACGTTGGAATTCTTCTTGGATTTGTTCTGGAGTCACAAAGAGGTGACCGTCGTTGAGAGACATTTCACGCACACGTTGAAGACCAGTAAGGGAGCCAGATTTTTCGTAGCGGTGCATCATACCGATTTCAGCAATACGGATTGGCAACTCACGGTAAGAGTGAACATGATGTTTGAAGACTTGGATGTGGTGCGGACAGTTCATTGGACGAAGGACAAATTCTTCCCCGTCACCCATGTCCATAGTTGGGAACATGTCTTCTTGGTAATGATCCCAGTGACCAGAAGTCTTGTAAAGCTCAACAGAAGCAAGTGGTGGAGTGTAGACGTGTTGGTAGCCTGAAGCTAGCTCTTTGTCAACGATGTAGCGTTCCAACTCACGACGAATAGTCGCACCATTTGGCAACCAGAATGGCAAACCTTGTCCCACTTCTTGTGAAATCATAAAGAGGTCAAGCTCTTTACCAAGTTTACGGTGGTCACGTTCCTTAGCTTCTTCACGCATTTGGAGGTAGTTTTTCAAGTCTTTCTTGTCAAACCAAGCTGTACCATAGATACGTTGCATCATAGCATTGTCGCTATTTCCACGCCAGTAAGCACCTGCTACATGGAGAAGGTGGAAGATTTGGATGCGGCCTGTTGATGGGACGTGAGGGCCACGGCAAAGGTCTACATATTCACCCTGACGATAGATGGTCAAACCGCCTTCGTCTTCTGAGTGTTCTTCAATCAATTCCAACTTGTAAGGGTCATTTTTGAAGATTTCACGTGCCTCGTCTTTAGTAACTTCTTCACGGATTGATGGGAAGTTTTCTTTGACAATTTTTTGCATTTCTTCTTCGATACGAGGAAGGTCTTCGTTAGAGATTTGACCAGCTGTGTTGTCAGTATCGTAGTAGAAACCATCTTCGATGGCTGGACCAACTCCCAAGTGAATGTCTGGGAAAAGACGACGAGCTGCTTGGGCGAACAAGTGAGCAGCTGAGTGACGCAAGATTGGAAGGGCATCTTCGTGATCAGGTGTCACAATTTCGATGCTTCCATCTTCAGTGATAGCACGAGTAGTGTCGATGAGTTTGCCGTTGAATTTACCAGCCAAGGCCTTTTTAGCTAGGGAATTGCTGATAGATTGGGCAATTTCAAAAGTTGTAACGCCAGATTCGAATTCACGAACAGCGCCATCTGGGAAAGTAATGTTAATCATGATGTTCTCCTTACTTATATTATTGACGAATGTGTTAACCCTATTCTAAAAACAGGGACAGAGGATTGTGAAAGCTAGAAAAACAAAAAGCGACATCCTCGAAAGGACGTCGCAACGTGGTTCCACCTTCATTTATGTACCTCAAAAGAGAGGGACACCTCTGATCGGCTCTAACGTAGCCACCGTTTTATGTTTTCATAAAAAATCACGAGTAGTATCAGTTTAGGCTTTCTATGCGTTTCCAGCAACCACGCACTCTCTAGTAGAAAGGGACTAAGTGACTTGTCTCTATGGATTATTATAGCATGATTGTGAGATTTTTCAAGGATTTTGTGAAAGTTTTTTGTTTTTCATTTTTTGTAGAATATGCTTGATGCCAATACCAGAAGCCAGACCCATCAGAGCCAAGGTTTCATAGGCTAAAAAGTAAAACAAGATAAATTCACCAAAGGTTATGATAGTAAAGCAAAAGAGCAGTCCGTTACCAATTAACCACCAAAGTGAGAAACGGAAACGGTAGCTATAGAGTAAAGATACAATCAAAATTACCAGAGGTGTAAAGAAGAGAATATTATTTACGTAGAGACTCTTGAGCAAAAGGGGGTCAGAAATGATTAGTGATAACAACTCATAAAGTGGCCAGTAAAAGAAAAAGATAACCAGATAGTAGGGGAGATGGAAATAGAATCTACGCATGATAATCACCTCGTTTAAAAAAAACAGACAACTTAAATCTCTTGCTATGATCATTATAGCATGTTTAAAACAAGAAAGTAAATCTGTTGACAAAGAAGTTAGTTATTGGTAGAATAGGGATTGTCGTAAAGACAAATAACTTCTTCTTGGTTACAGGCATGCCAACCTGTCACTCGGATGAAGCCAAATAAAAAGGAGAAACATCATGGCAATCTCAAAAGAGAAAAAAAATGAAATCATCGCACAATATGCACGTCACGAAGGTGATACAGGTTCAGTAGAGGTTCAAGTTGCTGTCCTTACTTGGGAAATCAACCACCTTAACGAACACATCAAACAACACAAAAAAGACCACGCTACTTACCGTGGATTGATGAAAAAAATCGGTCGCCGTCGTAACTTGCTTGCATACTTGCGTAAAAACGACGTTAACCGTTACCGTGAGTTGATCAACTCTCTAGGACTTCGTCGCTAATTCAAGATACAAAGGCCGTCAAAAGCACAAAGCAAAAATAGGAAAATTGACGAAGAAACTTTAGTTTTTAGGAAATTTTATCTTTTTTGCCAAGTGCTTAGGCCGTGTTCAATTGAGCATATCTTGATAATGAAGCTACTCTAAAATGGGTAGCTTTTTTGTATGGATTTTAGCCCGGGCTCAAATCAGCTCTCTGACTTCAGAGGGCTTTTTTATTGAGGTTTTATCGGTCACAATTTTGGAGACTACAAAAACTGAGTAACCCACCTTAATAGCGGATTGTGTGTTTTATCGGTCACAATTTTGGAGACTACAAAAACCTCAAATGGTATCAGCTAATTACACCATAAGGGTGCGTAGCTACTCGGCTTGAAAAGCCGAGTAGCTGTCTGCAAGCCCCCTCGGAGAGCCCACACTTTACGAAGTAAAGTATAGTATGTTATACTTTACATGGAAGTAGTCACCGAATTCCAGTTAGAAATTACTTTGTAACTACGTTTTGAGGAGGAGTAAAATGCTTTCCTATGTTCGACATTACCCACTAGCGATAGCTAAATTAATGTGTCTGTGCTCTCCTAAAATCTGCTGATTTATTACTGACCAATACAAGAGGTTTTTTATGGGACAGACAATCATATCTGCTATTGGTGTTTATATTTCCACCAGTATCGATTATTTAATTATTTTATTTATTTTATTTGCACAGCTATCACAGAATAAACAAAAATGGCATATTTATGCGGGGCAATATCTAGGCACAGGCTTACTTGTAGGGGCGAGTTTAGTTGCTGCTTATGTCGTTAATTTCGTGCCTGAAGAATGGATGGTTGGATTGCTTGGTTTAATCCCTATCTATTTAGGAATTCGCTTTGCAATTGTTGGAGAAGGTGAGGAAGAAGAGGAAGAAGAGGAAGAAATTATTGAAAGATTAGAACAAAGCAAGGCAAATCAACTGTTTTGGACAGTTACATTGCTAACAATTGCGTCTGGCGGAGATAATTTAGGTATCTATATACCTTATTTTGCTTCGTTAGATTGGTCACAGACCCTCGTGGCCTTGCTTGTGTTTGTAATCGGCATAATTATCTTATGCGAGATTAGTCGGGTGTTATCCTCTATTCCGTTAATATTCGAGACAATTGAAAAATACGAGCGAATCATTGTGCCCTTAGTATTCATTCTACTTGGACTATATATCATGTATGAAAATGGCACGATAGAGACTTTTCTGATCGTGTAGATTTTTTTGTTTCGCTAGGATTTTAGCCCGAGCTCAAATCAGCTCTCTGACTTCAGAGGGCTTTTTGCGTTGGCACCTTACCTCGATATACTCAAGTATAATCTTCGGTTACGGTTCCTAGCACAATAAGATCAACTATATTCATTTGTTCTCATCTTGTTCCATTGTTGAAAATATGGTATACTTTTCATGAGAATTTTCTAAATTTTTAAGATTCTATCAAAGGAGGTTTGCATGCTTTCCAAATTTTCTGGAAGCCGACAAGACCAGCAATTTGTGTTACTTTTAGTTGTTTTGCTAGGTATTTTAGGGATTTCTCTCTTTCTAGCAGTTTCAATGGGATCTGTTGCGATTGATCTAGGAGATACCTATCGGATTATTTTGAGCAGGTTGGGACTTCCTCTTGAGATAGGAGAGGTTTCCAAGTCTACTCTTGCCATTGTATGGAACATGAGATTCCCCCGAGTATTGTTAGGCTTGATAGTTGGGGCTGGTCTTTCTATGTGTGGTAGCGTGATGCAGTCTACAGTGAACAATCCCATCGCAGAGCCTTATGTCTTAGGAATATCTGCGGGTGCAACTCTAGGGGCAACCTTGAGCATCATTCTTGGTTTAAAAGTGATGATTAGCCTTGGAGCTTTTCTTGGAGCTATTTTGGCAACAATTGCTGTCCTTATCATTGCCTCTATGCAGGGACGGATGACGACTTCCAGTCTGATCTTATCAGGAACGGTGGTCAACGCTCTCTTTCTGGCTTTTTCAAACTTTATTATATCAGTTGGTGCTAATGCTGACAGTGTGATGACCATTAAGTTTTGGACAATGGGTTCGCTTGCAGGGACTACCTGGTCTGACTTAGTTCTGCCAACTATAGTAGTGGGAATGGCCTTTCTATTTTTTTCTACTCAGTATCGTGTTTTTAATGCGATGATGATGGGAGATGAGGCTGCTTTAACTTTGGGGATTCCCTTACGCTTTTATTGGTATCTTTATGTGACAATGGTGGCTGTGCTGACAGCAGTCTTAGTGGCAACCTGTGGGATTATTGGATTTGTCGGTCTGATTACTCCTCACTTAGCACGAGGATTAGTAGGAACAAATTACAGGAGGCTTTTTCCTGTTGCGACCATACTGGGTGCCCTCTTTGTCGTCTGGGCAGATGTACTCTCTCGTGTCATTATTCCAAATGCTGAGTTGCCTATTGGTATTTTCACAGCCTTGGTAGGTGCTCCCTTCTTTATTTACATTGTTGGAGGTAGGCGAAGGGAGGTGAGGGTCTGATATGGACTTGATTTGTCAGGATATCCATTTTGGACTAGGAGAGAAAAAAATCCTCAAAGGAGTCTCTGTTAAGGTTGAGGGGCATCAATTTCACACGATACTAGGACCAAATGGAAGTGGAAAAACCAGTCTACTTAAACTCCTTTATCGTCAGGAAAAGGTGGATAAAGGCTTGATAAGCCTAGATGGCAAGCCTCTGGAACAATGGACGCTCAAAGAAACAGCCAAGCAAATGGCAGTTGTCACCCAGTTTAATCAATTGCAGTTTGATTGTACAGTTGAGGAAATCGTCTTGCTGGGAAGAACGCCCCATCTCTCTTTTTTACAGAAGGAAAAGGAAAGAGATTATGCCCTCGTTCAAGATGCCCTCGTTAAGGTGGATATGCTCGAGAAGAAAACTCGTCTCTATTCGTCTCTGTCAGGGGGAGAGAAACAGCGAGTTTTGTTAGCCCGCGCCTTGGCGCAAGAACCGACTCTCTTACTCCTAGACGAACCAACCAATCATCTGGATATCAAGTACCAGCTAGACTTGTTAGCCATTGTGAAAAATCTCAATATCAATGTTCTAGCTGTCCTGCATGATATTCAACTTGCTTGTCGCTATTCGGATTATCTCTATCTGATGAAAGAGGGAGAAATCCTTTACCAAGGGACTCCAAAGGAGACCATCACCCCTGAGTCATTGCAAACTGTATACGGAGTTCAAAGTCAGGTGACTTGGACCGATGATCAGCAAGCTATGATTCACTATTTATAAGAATGAAAAGGAAAACAAGATGAAAAAAACACTAAGTATTTTACTGGTAACAGTAGCTACCTTAACCATGGCAGCGTGTGGTAATACTACAGAAAAAGCTTCCACGCAGTCTAGCGCCGAAACAAGTCAAAAGGCAAGCGCAGAGACGACTTATCCACTAACGGTTAAAACCTATGATGCTAAAGGAAATGAAGTCGAACAAGTTTTTGACAAGGTACCTGAAAAAGTTATTACAAACAATCTTTCAACCACTGAAATCTTATTGGAACTAGGTTTGAAAGATAAAATTGCTGGCATGCTCAATCCAGACAATGCTGTGACGGACAAATACAAGGACGCGATTGCGACGATTCCTCAAATTGGGGATAAAAAAACAGTCTCACAAGAGACAGTCCTTTCTTATGAGCCAGACGCTGTGATGGGTCGAAACATGATGTTTTCTGAAAAATCCTTGGGAACAGTTAGCGCTTGGAATGAAAACAAAATCCCAGTCTATACGCAAAAAGCTTCTCTCTCAACGATTCAGCAAGATTTGGGGAATATCGTAGAAGATGTCAAAAATCTTGGAATAATTTTTAATGTTCAGGACAAGGCTAATGAATACGCAGCCCAATTACAAACTAAAATTGATGCTGTTAAGAAAGCAAATCCAGCAAGTCAAGGTGAAAAGAAAAAGGCTTTGATTATGGTTGCGTATAATGATGAAACCTTCGGTGCCTACAAGTCTGCTTTGCAAGAAAGTTTGCTGAACCAACTTGGTTATACAAACGTTGCTACGGGGACATCAGGTTTGACCTTGGAAAACCTCGTGTCAATGGATCCTGAATTGATTATCTATGTAACCAGCGACCGCAATAAAAAATTGGATGAAAAAGCAGTAGAGTTGATGAAGGCAAATGCTGTTTTGGAAAGCGTTCCTGCTATTAAGAATCAAAAAATCATGACCATCTCTTACGATGAATTGATGGACTATGGTCCAGCAGTGATTGATTCCCTTGAGAAAATCAATGACTTTATCAATAAATAATAAGTTTGATTGGGAAGGAATTCAAGTCAAAATCAGCCTTCCTTCTAACTACGACCCCAATCAAACCTATCCGGCTATTTTATTGAATGATGGAAACTTGGATTTCCTATCTTCCCTTTCCGAATCTGTGATTTTAGTGGGCTTGACCTCTAAAAATCGCTTAGACGATTACACTCCCTGGAAGGCATCTGCTCTGAGAGATGGGGCTCCAGATTTTGGAGGTCAGGCCAAGGTCTATCATGATCATTTGTTTGGAGGTCTTTTAGACAAGTTGCAGTCGCTTTATCGTCTGGACGAAACTCGCCTTGCTTATGGAGGTTACTCACTAGGTGGTTTGGCGGCAGTTTACAGTCTTTTCAGCTTTGACAAGGTTTCCTGTGTTTTCTCTATCTGCGGTTCTTTTTGGTATCCTGATTTTGTGGCTTACTGCAAGAAAGAGACAGTGAAAAATCTAGATTGTTTGCTGTATTTACAAAATGGTCAAACAGAAGGAGCCTATCATACTAATCGCTTGGCTCAAGCACCAGCTTATGCTGAACAGATCCATACCGATCTTCAAAAACGCTATCCGAAAGGTCAGTTTGTCTTTGATCCTTATGGGCACCATGAACAAGTGGCTGAGCGATTTCTAGCCTTTTCCGGCTGGTTGGCACAAAAATGGAAAATCAAATAAAAGAATTATCCCTTGGCTTTTGCCAAGGGATTGTTGTATTTTTTAACCAAGAGCCTCTCTTTTCTTATCTGGATTCCAGACGAAGCTTGCGATAAAGCTAAAGATGATGGTTAAGATAGCAAGGATAATGGCAAGGATGAGGGCAGGGATGCGGATAAACCACCAGAGTGGGTTCGGTTTTTTATCGTTGTGCCATTGTTTCGTTTCTTGGTCCAGACGTTGGAATTCTGTTTGGATACGGTCTGCAACCATTTCGATTCCTTCATCATTCATTTTCTTGATGTCTGAAATATCGATTGGATTTCCAAAGTTCATGTCGACACGTTCACGGCTAACCAAGCCCTTCAAAGTCATGGGACCTGTGTAGGTAACTGGCATGATACGAACCTTGGCCATTTTGGCAATCAGGGCTACGCCACCCTTAACATCGTTTGAGTGACGGCTTCCACTTGGAAACATGATGAGAGAGCGGTCACTTTTTTTTAGGACATTGATAGGATATTTTATGGCAGAGGCGCTAGGATTTTCACGGTCGATAGGAAAGGCACCACACATACGAATCCACCAACCAAAAATACGGTTAGTAAAGAGTTCTTTTTTGGCCATAAAGATGAACTGTTTTGGCTTAGTCGCAAAGGCCATATAAACTGGATCCCACCAGGTGCGGTGAGGCGCAACCAGGATATAATTTTCATCTTGATTAGGAATTTTATCGGTATTATGGTAGTGGGCATTGCCATTGATGGACCATAGTAGCAATACAACCAATCCACGTAAATAAGTATAAAACATGCGATCTCCTTCGATTCTTTTCTTGTTAATATTATACCTTATCAAAGGAGGGCTGGCAAACTTTTTCCCTTGACTAGGTGCATATTTGGGATGAGATTAGAATTCTTTTAGAAAAAATGATATGATATAATTTATGGATAAAAATAAGATTATGGGATTAACCCAAATAGAAGTCAAGGAAAGACAGGCTAAGGGCTTGGTCAATGATTTTACCGCATCGGCTAGTACCAGCACTTGGCAAATCGTTAAACGAAATGTCTTTACTCTTTTTAATGCTTTGAACTTTGCTATTGTTTTGGCACTAGCCTTTGTGCAGGCTTGGAGCAATCTGGTCTTCTTTGCTGTTATCTGCTTTAACACCTTTTCTGGTATTGTGACCGAGCTGCGGGCTAAACACATGGTAGATAAGCTCAATCTCATGACCAAGGAAAAGGTCAAAACCATTCGTGATGGACAGGAAGTTGCCCTCAATCCTGAAGAATTGGTGCTAGGAGACGTCATTCGTTTGTCTGCTGGGGAGCAGATTCCCAGTGATGCCTTGGTTCTGGAAGGATTTGCGGAAGTCAATGAAGCCATGTTGACGGGGGAAAGTGATTTGGTGCAAAAGGAAGTTGACGCCTTGCTTTTGTCAGGAAGCTTCCTAGCAAGTGGGTCAGTTTTGGCTCAAGTCCACCATGTCGGTGCTGACAACTATGCTGCCAAACTCATGCTGGAAGCCAAGACCGTTAAACCTATTAACTCCCGTATCATGAAATCGCTGGATAGGTTAGCAGGTTTTACTGGGAAGATTATCATTCCTTTTGGTCTGGCTCTCTTGCTAGAAGCCTTGCTTTTAAAAGGTTTGCCTCTTAAGTCGTCCGTTGTAAATTCGTCGACAGCCCTACTGGGAATGTTGCCTAAGGGAATTGCCCTTTTGACCATTACTTCGCTCTTGACTGCAGTGATTAAGTTGGGCTTGAAAAAGGTCTTGGTGCAGGAGATGTACTCTGTTGAGACCCTGGCGCGCGTGGATATGCTCTGTCTGGACAAGACGGGCACCATCACCCAAGGAAAAATGCAGGTGGAGGCTGTTCTTCCGCTGATGGAAGATTATGATGAAGAGGCTATTGCCAGCATCCTGACTAGTTACATGGCTCATAGTGAAGATAAAAATCCAACAGCCCAAGCTATTCGAAAGCGTTTTGTGGGAGAAGTTTCTTATCCTATGCTTTCCAATCTTCCTTTCTCAAGCGATCGCAAGTGGGGAGCTATGGAATTGGAAGGTTTGGGGACAGTTTTCTTAGGTGCGCCTGAGATGTTGCTGGACTCTGAAGCCCCAGAAGCCAGGGAGGCCTTGGAGAGAGGGTCACGTGTCTTGGTCTTAGCTCTCAGTCAGGAGAAATTAGACCATCACAAACCACAGAAACCATCTGATATTCAGGCTCTAGCCTTGCTAGAAATCTTGGACCCGATACGAGAAGGAGCAGCTGAGACGCTGGACTATCTTCGTTCTCAAGAAGTGGGACTCAAAATCATTTCTGGGGACAATCCAGTTACGGTATCCAGCATTGCCCAGAAGGCTGGTTTTGCAGACTATGACAGTTATGTAGATTGCTCAAAAATTACGGATGAGGAATTGATTACTATGGCTGAGGAGACAGCTATTTTCGGACGTGTTTCCCCTCATCAAAAGAAACTCATCATCCAAACACTGAAAAAAGCGGGGCATACAACAGCTATGACAGGGGATGGAGTTAATGATATCCTGGCCCTTCGTGAGGCGGATTGTTCTATCGTGATGGCTGAGGGAGATCCAGCGACTCGTCAGATTGCCAATCTGGTTCTCTTGAACTCTGACTTTAATGATGTTCCTGAGATTCTTTTTGAAGGTCGTCGTGTGGTTAATAATATTGCCCACATTGCACCGATTTTCTTGATAAAGACCATCTACTCATTCTTGCTCGCAGTTATCTGTATCGCCAGTGCTTTACTAGGTCGGTCTGAGTGGATCTTGATTTTCCCCTTCATTCCGATCCAGATTACCATGATTGACCAGTTCGTGGAAGGGTTCCCACCATTCGTTCTGACTTTTGAGCGAAATATCAAACCTGTTGAGCCAAACTTCCTCAGAAGATCCATGCTTCGTGCTCTACCAAGTGCTCTCATGGTTGTGTTCAGCGTTCTTTTTGTGAAAATATTTGGAAGTAGCCAAGGTTGGTCTGAGTTAGAAATTTCAACTCTACTCTATTATCTCTTGGGGTCAATTGGTTTCTTATCTGTATTTAGAGCCTGCATGCCATTTACCCTATGGCGTGTCCTCCTGATTGTTTGGTCAGTAGGAGGCTTCCTAGCTACAGCTCTCTTCCCAAGAATTCAAAAACTACTTGAAATTTCAACCTTAACAGGACAAACATTACCTGTTTATGGTGTCATGATGTTGGTCTTTACCGTGATTTTCATTTTGACCAGTCGCTACCAAGCTAGAAAATAAAGAAAGGCTGCAATCTGTGGATTGCGGTCTTTTTAGGTACAAGATTGCCAGCTGAAATGTGGTATAATAAGAGGTAACAGAGTTTGGAAAGTGAGAGAAAATGATTTCAAAGAGATTAGAATTAGTGGCTTCCTTTGTGCCACAGGGAGCCATTTTACTAGATGTGGGAAGTGACCATGCTTATCTGCCTATCGAGTTGGTCGAAAGAGGCCAAATCAAAAGTGCCATTGCGGGTGAGGTGGTGGAAGGTCCCTATCAGTCTGCGGTCAAAAATGTTGAGGCTCACGGCCTAAAGGAGAAAATCCAGGTTCGTTTAGCCAATGGCTTGGCAGCCTTTGAAGAGGCAGACCAAGTGTCTGTCATTACCATTGCTGGCATGGGTGGTCGTTTGATTGCTAGGATTTTAGAAGAAGGCTTGGACAAGTTAGCTAATGTAGAACGATTGATCCTTCAGCCCAATAATCGTGAAGACGACTTGCGTATCTGGCTACAAGAGAACGAATTTCAGATTGTAGCTGAAAGCATCTTAGAAGAGGCTGGCAAGTTTTACGAGATTTTGGTGGTGAAAGCAGGACAAATGAAGCTATCAGCCAGTGATGTTCGCTTTGGACCTTTCTTGTCCAAAGAGATCAGTCCAGTCTTTGTCCAAAAATGGCAAAAAGAAGCTGTTAAGCTAGAGTTTGCCCTCGGACAAATTCCAGAAAAAAATCTGGAAGAACGTCAAGTTCTAGTAGATAAAATTCAAGGCATCAAGGAGGTTCTCCATGCTAGCAAGTGAAGTGATTAACGCGTATGAAGCCTTTTGCCCTCAGGAATTTTCCATGGAGGGAGACAGTCGTGGCCTGCAAATTGGCACTTTGGACAAGGATATCCAAAGCGTCATGGTTGCTCTGGATATTCGTGAAGAAACGGTGGCTGAAGCCATTGAAAAGGGTGTGGACTTGATTATTGTCAAGCACGCGCCGATTTTCCGTCCAATCAAGGATTTGGTAGCTGGCCGTCCGCAAAATCAGATTTACATCGACCTCATCAAGCATGACATCGCAGTTTATGTCAGCCATACCAATATTGACATCGTTGAAAATGGTCTCAATGATTGGTTCTGCCAGATGCTAGGAATCGAGGAGACAACTTATCTGCAGGAAACAGGCCCTGAACGTGGAATTGGACGTATTGGGAATGTTCAGTCTCAGACATTTGGAGAATTGGCCCAACACGTCAAGCAAGTCTTTGGTCTAGATAGTCTTCGAATGGTGCATTATCAAGAGAATGACTTGCAGAAGCCTATTTCAAGAGTGTCCATCTGTGGTGGAAGCGGGCAGTCTTTCTATAAGGATGCTTTAGCTAAAGGAGCGGATGTCTATATCACTGGTGATATTTACTACCACACTGCCCAGGATATGTTGTCTGATGGCTTGCTAGCCTTGGACCCAGGTCACTATATTGAAGTGCTTTTTGTGGAAAAAATCGCAGAGCTTCTTAATCAATGGAAAGAGGAAAAAGGCTGGGAACTAGAAATTTTACCTAGTCAAGCATCGACCAATCCTTTCCACCATATCTAGTTTGAAGGTGAAAACAATGAAAAAAGTTGCCATTATTGGAGCAGGAATTGTAGGTGCAACAGCTGCCTACTACCTCTCGAAAGAAAGTGACCTAGAAGTGACTGTTTTTAACCATGGACAAGGTCAGGCTACCAAGGCTGCAGCAGGAATTATCAGTCCTTGGTTTTCCAAACGCCGTAATAAGGACTGGTACAAAATGGCGCGCTTGGGGGCTGACTTTTATGTGGATTTATTAGCTGATTTAGAGAAGTCAGGACAAGAAATCGACTTTTACCAGCGTTCGGGAGTCTTTCTCCTGAAAAAGGATGAAACTAAGTTGGAAGAACTCTATCAACTAGCCCTCCAGCGTAGAGAAGAATCTCCCTTGATAGGGCAATTAGCCATTCTGGACCCAGCATCAGCTAATGAATTATTCCCTGGTTTGCAGGGATTTGACCAACTGCTCTATGCTTCTGGTGGAGCGAGAGTAGATGGCCAACTTTTAGTGACTCGTTTGCTAGAAGCCAGTCAGGTCAAGATGGTCAAAGAAAAAGTGACTCTGACACCTTTAGCATCAGGTTATCAGATTGACGAAGAGGTGTTTGAGCAGGTTATTTTGGCGACGGGAGCTTGGTTGGGACACCTGTTAGAGCCTTTAGGATATGAAGTGGATGTTCGTCCCCAAAAAGGCCAACTCCGAGATTATCAGCTTGCCCAAGACATGGAATCTTACCCTGTTGTTATGCCTGAAGGGGAGTGGGATTTGATTCCTTTTGCAGGTGGGAAATTGTCCTTAGGCGCTACCCATGAAAATGATATGGAATTTGATTTGACGGTGGATGAAACCTTGATCCAGCAAATGGAGGAGGCGGCTTTACCTCACTACCCAGCCTTGGCAGAAGCGAAATCATCCGGTGAACGTGTGGGCATTCGTGCCTATACAAGTGATTTCTCACCTTTCTTTGGGCAAGTACCCGACTTAGCAGGTGTCTATGCAGCTAGCGGACTAGGTTCATCAGGCCTCACAACTGGTCCTATTATCGGTTACCACCTAGCCCAACTGGTCAAAGGCAGGGAAATGACCTTAGATCCAGTAAACTACCCAATTGAAAACTATGTCAAACGAGTAAAAAGCGAATAATACTCAATGAAAATCAAAGAACAAACTAGGAAACTAGCCGCAGGCTGCTCAAAACACTGTTTTGAGGTTGTGGATAGAACTGACGAAGTCAGCTCAAAACACTGTTTTGAGGTTGTGGATAGAACTGACGAAGTCAGTAACATATATATGGTAAGGCGACGTTGACGTGGTTTGAAGAGATTTTCGAAGAGTATAAGTATTTTACTGAAATTTTAGCCTTGCCCCTAGGATGGCAAATGACATTCCCTATCAAAAATGGTAAAATAAGAAAAAATCCGAGAATCGAGGAAAGAAGATGCAAGAAAAGATTTTGGTAACAGGTGGAGCAGGTTTTATCGGAACCCATACTGTTATTGAGTTAATCCAAGCAGGTCATCAGGTTGTTGTGGTGGATAACCTTGTCAACAGCAACCGTAAAAGTTTAGAAGTTGTTGAAAGAATCACAGGAGTTGAGGTGCCTTTCTATGAGGCGGATATCCGTGATACGGATACTCTCAGAGATATTTTCAAGCAAGAAGAACCAACAGGTGTCATTCACTTTGCTGGTTTGAAGGCTGTTGGAGAATCTACTCGTATTCCTCTTGCTTATTATGACAATAATATCGCTGGAACTGTTAGTCTTTTGAAGGTCATGGAAGAAGCCAACTGTAAAAACATTATTTTCAGTTCTTCTGCGACAGTTTACGGAGATCCTCATACAGTGCCAATCTTGGAAGATTTCCCACTTTCAGTGACCAATCCATACGGCCGCACTAAGCTTATGCTTGAGGAAATTTTGACGGATATTTACAAGGCAGACTCAGAATGGAATGTGGTCTTACTTCGTTACTTTAACCCAATTGGAGCCCATGAGAGTGGTGATTTGGGAGAAAATCCAAACGGTATTCCAAACAATCTCTTGCCATATGTGACTCAAGTAGCCGTTGGGAAATTAGAGCAAGTGCAAGTGTTTGGAGACGATTACGATACGGAAGATGGAACTGGTGTTCGTGACTATATCCACGTTGTCGATTTGGCTAAAGGTCACGTTGCAGCTCTTAAAAAAATCCAAAAAGGTTCAGGTCTAAACGTTTATAACCTTGGAACAGGCAAAGGCTACTCAGTTCTTGAAATTATCCAAAATATGGAAAAAGCAGTGGGACGTCCAATTCCTTACCGCATTGTAGACCGTCGCCCAGGTGATATCGCAGCCTGCTATTCAGATCCTGCAAAAGCCAAAGCAGAACTTGGCTGGGAAGCAGAACTTGACATTACTCAAATGTGTGAAGACGCATGGCGTTGGCAAAGCAAGCATCCAAATGGATTTGAAGACTAAGATGGTGATGTCAATCATTGTCCCCTGTTTAAACGAAGAGGAAGTACTTCCTCTTTTTTATCAGGCTTTGGAAGATTTACTTCCAGATTTGGAAACAGAAATTGAGTATGTCTTTGTCGACGATGGATCAAGTGATGGGACTTTGGAACTCTTAAAGTCCTATCGGGAGCAAAATCCGGCAGTTCATTATATTTCTTTCTCTCGAAATTTTGGCAAAGAAGCAGCTCTCTATGCAGGCTTACAATATGCGACAGGAGATTTAGTGGTGGTGATGGATGCAGACCTCCAGGATCCTCCGAGTATGTTGCTTGAGATGAAAAATTTACTAGACCAGAATGCAGACTTGGACTGTGTTGGTACACGCAGAACTAGTCGGGAGGGAGAACCCTTCTTTCGTAGTTTATGTGCTGATCTCTTTTACCGCCTTATGCAAAAAATTAGCCCAGTAGCCTTGCCCTCAGGTGTCCGTGATTTTCGCATGATGAGAAGGTCTGTGGTTGATGCTATTTTAAGCTTGACCGAGTCCAATCGTTTTTCAAAGGGGCTCTTTGCCTGGGTGGGTTTTAAAACCCAATATCTGGACTATCCAAATGTCGAAAGGCAGGCTGGCAAGACCAGTTGGAGTTTTAGGCAACTCTTTTTCTACTCTATTGAAGGGATTGTTAATTTTTCAGATTTTCCCTTGATTATAGCTTTTGTAGCTGGTATCCTATCTTGTTTTCTTTCTCTGCTCATGACCTTTTTTGTTGTGGTTCGGACCCTCATTTTGGGTAATCCAACATCAGGTTGGACCTCTCTGATGGCTGTCATTCTCTTTCTTGGAGGCATTCAACTCTTGACCATTGGGATTCTCGGCAAGTATATCAGTAAGATTTATCTAGAGACTAAAAAAAGACCACTTTATCTCGTCAAAGAAAAAAGTGACCTTCCTGATTTTACAGAAAAAAATAAAGAGAAAAGACTATAATTTTGCATGGAAATATGCTAAACTAGAAGGAGTGGAACGTTCTTGTCGATATTAGAGTTAATCTTTAATCAAGGCACGTGTCGGACAGTTTCTAACAGCTTCTAGGACGTCTTGGCTAGGAGAAATTTCTTTTTCTAGTTGATCAGGGTCATCGTAAAAACGCACGATTCCATTATCGTGATAGTCAAATAATTCAGAATAAGTTTGGCAAAGCCCACAGGCAATGCAACGTTCAGGTATAAGTGTGATTTTCATATTTATATTGTAATAAGAAAAGTAAAAAAAAACAAGGAGTAAGGTATGGCAAAAGAACCGTGGCAAGAAGATATTTATGAGAATCAAGAAGAAACAAGAACACAACGTCGCAAAAGAGAACAAGGTGGAGGAGTGCTGGCTAATCGTATCTTAACTATCTTAGCAAGTATTTTCTTTGTGATTGTAGTCGTGATGATTATTGTTCTTATCTATCTTTCATCAGGTGGGAGTAATCGTACAGCAGCTTTGAAGGATTTTCACGATTCTGATGCAAATGTAGTACAGATTTCATCTTCTAGTAGTTCAGAACAGGCATCTTCTGGTTCAGAGGAAAAGGTAGAAGAGTCATCTAGTAGTTCAGAACATCCAACTGATCCAGAAGGAACTACAAAAGTTTTGGCTGGAGAAGGAGAAGCAGCCATTGCCGCTCGTGCAGGAATCTCGATTGCTCAGTTAGAGGCCTTGAATCCTGGACATATGGCTACAGGATCTTGGTTTGCTAATCCAGGTGATGTTGTCAAAATCAAATAGGAGTTGATATGAAAACAATTCAAATTGCTATTGACGGCCCTGCTTCAAGTGGTAAGAGTACGGTCGCAAAGATCATTGCCAAGGATTTTGGTTACACCTACCTAGATACAGGTGCTATGTATCGTGCAGCGACCTATATGGCTCTCAAGCACCAGTTAGGAGTAGAAGAAGTGGAAGCACTTCTAGCCTTATTGGACCAGCATCCAATCAGTTTTGGGCGCTCAGAAACTGGAGAACAACTTGTCTTTGTAGGAGATGTGGACATTACTCATCCTATTCGTGAAAATGAAGTGACCAATCATGTTTCTGCTATTGCAGCAATTCCTCAAGTACGTGAGAAACTAGTTTCCCTCCAACAAGAAATTGCCCAACAAGGCGGTATTGTCATGGACGGTCGCGATATTGGAACGGTTGTATTGCCACAAGCAGAATTGAAAATTTTCCTAGTAGCTTCTGTTGATGAGAGAGCAGAGCGTCGTTATAAGGAAAATATCGCCAAGGGAATTGAGACAGACCTTGAAACCCTAAAAGAGGAAATTGCTGCGCGTGACTACAAGGATAGTCATCGTGAGACTTCGCCTCTAAAACAAGCAGAGGACGCTGTTTACCTTGATACAACTGGTTTGAACATTCAAGAAGTAGTTGCAAAAATCAAAGCAGAAGCTGAAAAAAGAATGTAAATGTAGAGAAGCCGATAGATTAATATCGGTTTTTTCTAAATTTGTCAAAATGCTGATTTTAAGGTATAATAGTTGCTGTTCGAGAAATTTTGATTTTCAAAGAATAGTGAATGATGATAAGGAGAAACCATGAACAACCTACCAAATTGCCCAAAATGTAACTCAGAGTATGTCTACGAAGACGGTGCCCTACTGGTTTGCCCAGAGTGTGCTCATGAGTGGAATCCTGCTGAAGTTGCAGAAGTAGAAGAGGGCATTGTCGCTATCGATGCCAACGGAAATAAATTGGCTGATGGTGATACAGTAACCCTCATCAAGGATTTGAAAGTAAAAGGTGCGCCAAAAGATTTGAAACAAGGGACGCGCGTGAAAAATATCCGCATCGTAGAAGGCGACCATAATATCGACTGTAAGATTGATGGCTTTGGTGCCATGAAACTCAAATCAGAGTTTGTGAAGAAAATTTAAGCATGTCAAAACACTATAAACTTGTATTTTATAGCCGTATCTTCTTGTTTCTAGCGGCTTTTACGGGAGTTTATCTTGAAATCGCCAAGCATGGTGGATTTGGGATGTTGCTCTATTATACGGTTCTGTCCAATCTTTTAGTGGCGATTTTTACTCTCTATCTCCTAAAGGTTATGAGCCGTTTAGGTGAAAACTGGCAAAGGCCAAGTCTCTTGCGCTTAAAAGGTGGGGTCACCATGAGTATCATGATTACCTGTGTGATTTACCATTTCCTCTTAGCTCCCATTGCGACTAATTTCTATACTCTGGAAAATTTCCTTTGTCACTACATCGTTCCCCTCTGGTTTTTAGCGGATACCCTCTTTTTTGACAAACAGGGTCAATACAAGATTTGGGATCCAGTTGTGTGGACGATTTTACCCTTGCTGTATATGATTTTTGCTCTTTTTAATGGCTTGGTATTGAAACTTGATGTTCCTAATTCTAAGGTCAGTCCTTTCCCTTACTTCTTTTTGAATGTGAACAAGGGTTGGGATGTTGTGTTTAAGTGGTGTCTGATTATCTTTGTTGCCTATATGGTGGCAGGATTTATCTTCTACTTTATTAAGCAAATCAAGAGAAAGTCATCCTAAGATACAAGGGATTCATTTTCTAGTTTAAGAAGGAGTCTATATACCAATGAGACTTCTTCTTTTCTTGCTTGTTTGCTGACTATCAAAAAGTAGAAGATTAAGAGAATATAGAAAGAGATTTCATGAAACAATTTTTAGAACGGGCCAGTATTTTGGCTCTCTCCCTCGTTTTGATTACCTCCTTTTCCATCTCGAGTGCCCTGCCAGCCATGTTTGACTATTATCAAGGTTATCCTAAGGAACAAATTGAGCTCTTGGCGAGCTTACCTTCCTTTGGAATCATGATTATGTTATTACTAAATGCTTTCTTAGAAAAAATATTTCCTGAGCGATTACAGATTAGTTTGGGATTGCTGATTTTATCACTGAGTGGAACAGCACCCTTTTGGTATCAAGCCTATCTCTTTGTCTTTGGAACAAGGATTCTTTTTGGTTTGGGTGTTGGGATGATTAATGCCAAGGCTATTTCCATTATCAGTGAACGTTACCAAGGAAAAACGAGAATACAGATGCTAGGGCTACGCGGTTCTGCAGAGGTCGTTGGGGCATCTCTCATTACCTTGGCAGTTGGCCAGTTGTTGGCCTTTGGTTGGACAGCTACTTTCTTAGCTTATAGTGCTGGATTTTTGGTGTTGACCCTTTATTTGCTCTTTGTCCCTTATGGAAAAGAAAAGAAAGAAGTCAAGAAAAAAGCGAAGGAAGTAAGTCGCTTAACTGGGGAAATGAAGGGCTTGATTTTTATCCTAGCTATCGAAGCGGCTGTTGTAGTTTGTACCAATACGGCTATTACCATCCGTATTCCAAGTTTGATGGTGGAAAGAGGACTAGGGGATGCCCAGTTATCTAGTTTTGTTCTTAGTGTCATGCAGTTGATCGGGATTGTGGCTGGTGTGAGTTTTTCTTTCTTGATTTCTATCTTTAAAGAGAAACTGCTCCTCTGGTCTGGTATAACCTTTGGCTTAGGGCAAATTGTGATTGCCCTGTCTCCATCCTTGTGGGTGGTAGTGGCAGGAAGTATTCTGGCTGGTTTTGCCTACAGTGTAGCCTTGACGACAGTCTTTCAACTTGTCTCTGAAAGAATTCCAGCTAAACTCCTCAATCAAGCGACTTCATTTGCTGTATTAGGCTGTAGTTTCGGAGCTTTTATGACCCCATTTGTTCTAGGTGCAATTGGCTTACTAACACAAAATGGGATGTTGGTCTTTGCTATCTTAGGATCTTGGTTGATTGCAACCTCTATCTTTGTTATGTACCTATTTCAAAAGAGGCTCTTTGTCAACTGTAGTGGGTTGAAGAAAAGCTAAGCTCTAGAAAGGACAGATTTAGTCCTTTCTTTTTTGAT